>CAZTNJ010000072.1:0-14799 GCA_964614835.1 uncultured Ignavibacteria bacterium
AATAGATATCCTGTTCCCAGATGCGCCGCTATTAACTCCGATTTCAATTCCTCTTTGACAACGATTCCCCCCAACAATACCTGTACAAAAAGCAAAACCAGCGCCGTCAATATCAAAGCCCCTATTCGTTGACGGTAAGCCCTAAGTTTGATAGTAATGAAAAGCAATACAATAAAAATAATTCCCGCGACTGCCGCTAAAAATCGATGGATATACTCGATAGCAAACATCCGCTTGAATTGGGCAAGTGGGATAACATCGCTACCGCTTAAGTCGGTTATATTGAATACTTCAAGATAATATTTTTGATATACCGTTTGCCAGGCGGTATCCGATGTCGGCGGAAGCAGACTGCCGTTTACTATAGGCCATTCCGGAATCGATAATCCCGAACCGGTCAGCCTCACATAAGCTCCCCAGATAATTAAAATGAACAGGACAGCCAATAGCGCCAGAAACAGCCTTGAAATCACTCGGCCATTCGTTCTATCATTCGCAATTAGGTCCTCCGTCATATATCTCTCTCCTCTCAGAAAATAATCGCTATTTCCCCTGGTTTAAAATCAAACCGGCTTTCAAGGCGGCGTCGATACGTGCCCGCGATTCTTCCAAATGGCTTTTTGTGCTGATGTTGAGATTCGGATTCAGCAACGCGTTTGTGGTACCCTTTTGCAGTATTGTCAGGTCGTTTCGGGCCAGAGTCCGGGCATCTTCAGGGACTCCCGGTTGCTTCTCAATTACTAGATTTATCAGTTTATCTAGATGATATTTCTGAATCGGTCTGCGGAAACTGTTTATATTCTGCCCGGTTGATATCTCCGACCACACGATTTTCCGTAAATCGACGAACATATCGGCCATCGTGTATTTGGGCTCGCCTTTGCCATATCTTAATTCGATATCCTGCAAACGCGAAAGCGTTATGGGATCGAAATAATAATCTATTGGAGCTTTCTGTATGTTAAATACAACATTGTGAATCGGATAATCAATCCTATCCCCTTTGCCCATCGCCTCGCCCAAATCCTCGAGCCTTTCCGGCTGAAGTTTATTCAATAGCGTAGATTGAAACTCGAATGCATCTGCCGCCAGTATATATTCTCCCACAAACTGCATTGCCGCTTTTTGTTTTATCGAGGATACAGGTTCAAACGGAATCCCAGCCCCGGGATCGCCGACATGGCTATTGTTACGATAAATCCCGCCGACAAATCGGGGCGCCATCTGGGCCGCCAACCTGTATGGCCTAAACGCCCGACTGAATGCCGCCATCATCTTTTGGTACCGATAGCCCGGTTTCCCGAGATTCGCTTCGATTTTTCCCCAGAGCTCTTTGGATAGATCCATCTGCCCCTTAAAATAGGCCAGCGGGTCTGAACTCATATCAAACTGACTGCACAGCGGGTCTATGCCTTTTGCTGAAGTCCCCATCGCATCTTCATCCGTGCCGTAAACCAATAGCGGCTCCCCACTGCGGCTGGCGATTTTATCCAGCTCCGGCTTCTCTTCTTCAGGAGAATTAGCTTTGATTGGCTTGTATCCATATTCGATAGCCCAGTAATCGTAGGCGCCCGGCCCCAGATGGTAGAAATCCCCCTGCGTGGCTCCCTTGGGAGCGATAATCTCAAGATTGTAATCCATTACCGATCCCGAGATTCCTTCTTTGGCCACCAGCGATGTATCGTAAATTTGCTCTGGCGAATGAATACTCGATGCCTTGAAATTGTGTCGCAATCCCAGAGTGTGGCCAACTTCATGATTTACCAGATCAGTCACATACTGCTCTACATACTTTTTTGTGATAGCAGATTTCTCGTCGAAATCCGACCTGGCTAGCAATAAACCATATGCGAACGCCGCGTTTTCCGCCCCCTTGGATCCATATTCACATAGTCTCGAATCGATATTATCGCCCGGATTAGGAACAAAATTCTGGTTTAAGCCGTGATGCGGATCGATTGAGTATTCAGAGAATGTATACATGTGTCTTATAAAATCGACACAAACCCTGATATCAGCGTCATATATCTGTCCCGTGAACGGGTTTGTTCTCGATGGCCCTACCGCGTAAGATTGGCCGGGATAAATGACCCAGCGAATCGTATTGTATCTTACATCGGCGGGATCCCAGGTCGCGGTATCGGGCATCTGCTTGACAACTATCGCGTCTTTAAATCCGATTTTCTCGAACGCCTTATTCCAGAGCAATACTCCGTTAGCCACATAGGGGCGATATTCGACCGGAATAGTATTTTCCAACCAGAACACGATTGGCTCTTTAGGCGGCGATAACAGTGAATCGGGATAAAGCTTCTGCAAATTCCAACGATTGATATATCGCACATAGGGGGTTTCCATGTCTAATCGCGAATAATCCTGATAAACTGTCTGGAAATACCCGACCCGTTCATCAGCGAGCCGCGGCCGATAATCAGTCTCCGGTATTGTCGATAACGAGAAATGATAGATATGAATCATGCTGTAAGGGCTGGGCATCGTGATAGCGTCATTAGGTTTATTTGTTTTAAAATGTAAAATAGCGTCAATTTCGCTGTTATTGGGAAAAGACTTGATTGTCCCCAGATAGCTATTATCCTTGTCGAAAGAATATTCAAGTTGGCGATTTTTCCCCAGAAAATATCCGGTATTACTTACATCTTGGATAAAATACGCCGATGGATTAATCAACAGAGCGCCGCCCTCTTTTTGCGGCGCCGATTCGATTTTAGCCGCCCCGTAAATGGAATTGCTGACTCCTCTTTCGATAGCTTTCGCCAGAGCTGATGTCGAATCGGCCCTGAATCGCAAATTTACATGAATCATCTGTATATTCTGGCCAACCCGCTTGAACATAACCGGAAATTCCCCCCTATCGGCCCCGTTATCATAATAGGTGCCGTCTCCGGCCGTTCTGGTGATGTTGCATAAAAATATCTTATTCAGTTGTTCCGGCTTTATCGCCATGAAAACCTTGCCATCATCCGGTTTAGTATAGAAAGTGAACAACCCCTCGATTTTGTTTAAATCTTTAATAACATCTTCAAACGGTTTGCTTTCCGATTTGCTTTCCCCCCCCTTTTTTTCCTTTTCCTTAGCGAAAACCTGAATCGGCGTCAATCCCGCCAAAAGAACGAGCATCCAGCCTAACGCATTTTTTCCAAATCGCGACATCTATCCTCCATTTCATCAATAACAATTATCTTAACTAAAGAAAAGCTCAACAATGTTCGCACCCAGTAATATAGTCTATCATGAAATATTAATCAATCTCAATGAACAAGTGCAAAAATCCGGAACCTGACATATTCATAATTCATTTAAATAAACGTAAAGTGGCTTATTCGGGTTTCGATTATAAAAAAATAACCCGGCCAGGATTTTAATCCCGGCATTTGACAATCCTAATGACTCGTGCTAAATTCGGAATAATGAAAACAAAACCAATCAAAAGCTCATAAAGCCAAGGAGATTACAAACATGTCACCAGTTGAAAAATCTGTTCTTGACGGCCTAAGTAAGGGGATATTGGCCGAATTAGCGGCTTATGTATTTTATAAAAAATGTCTGGGCCTGACCAAAGATCAAAAAATTACCGAAATTTTGACGAAATTGGCTGCCGATGAGAAAGACCATTATCGTATTCTCGAAGGCCAGTACGATAATCTGGTGCGCTCGGAGATGTGGGTGACTTATAATGATATTCTGCGTAAATCAGGTTTACCCGATATCGACGAAAAAACCGAAGAGGTCCACGATAAATTAATCGACTCGGTCAACGCCAACACCACCCCTTTGCGGATGCTCGAAATCGCCCTTATTTTGGAAGAACGCGCCCGCGACCTCTACGCCGATTTAGCCAAAAAAGTAACCGACCCCAAAGGCAAAGAAACATACGAATTCCTGGCGAAATTCGAATCGGGACATGTGGCCAAAGTCAAGACCATGATGGCGGATTTTAAATAACACGTCATATACGATAGCCCGAAAGTTGCCGGGCCATAAGACCATGGGAGAAAGTAATGAAATCGCGATACTTGGTTGATTCGTTCGACGCCCTCGCAGATATTTCGACTTCACAGGGGAAAATATCATACTTCTCCCTACCGCTGTTCGCCGAAAACAATAAGACAGATTTGGCCATTCTGCCTTTTTCTATCAGGGTGCTACTAGAATCTTTACTTAGGTCCGAAAATGGCTATGACATCACTAAACGGGATATCCTGAATCTCGCCGGTTATAATCCAGACTCAACCGTACAAAAAGAAATACCCTTTAAACCAGCCCGCGTTCTGCTTCAGGATTTCACCGGCATTCCCTGCGTGGTCGATTTGGCCGCCATGCGTTCAGCGATGGCAACATTGGGCGGCGACCCACAAAAGATAAATCCCCATATTCCCGTTGACCTGGTAATTGACCACAGTGTCCAGGTAGACAGTTATAATTCCCCTTCCGCCTTACTCTACAACGCCAACAAAGAATTCGAACGTAACCGCGAACGCTACGAGTTTCTGCGCTGGGGTCAAAAAGCTTTCGCCAATTTCCGAGTAGTGCCTCCCGCCAGTGGAATCTGTCATCAGGTTAATCTCGAATATCTGGCGAAAGTCGTGCAAGTTCGAAATTATGCCGACAAGCAGATTGCTTTCCCCGACTCCCTAATCGGAACCGATTCTCACACAACTATGATAAACGGCCTTGGCGTGGTCGGTTGGGGCGTCGGGGGTATCGAAGCTGAAGCGGTCATGCTTGATCAACCGCTTTATCTTCTCATGCCGGAGGTTATCGGAGTTAGGCTTCACGGCCGGCTCAATGATGGAGTCACCGCTACTGACCTGGTTTTGGAAATAACTCAACTACTCCGCAAAAAAGGCGTCGTCAATAAATTCGTTGAATTTTACGGCGCGGGGATTTCTTCGATGAGTGTCCCCGATCGCGCGACTATTTCCAATATGGCTCCCGAATATGGCGCTACCGTCGGTTTTTTCCCGGTCGATAATCAAACGCTGGAGTATTTGAAAATAACCGGCCGCCCATCGGAATTGGTTGACCTGGTCGAACGATATTATAAAGAACAGGATATGTTTCGGACCGACAGCACCCCTTCGCCGAAATTTAAAGATGAGCTCGAATTGGATTTGTCGACGATTGAACCCGCGATAGCTGGCCCGAAACGGCCGCAAGATCGAGTCAATCTAAAACAGGCAAAAACCAGATGGCGGGAAAGCCTAAGAGCCCCGTTTGAAAAACAAGGATATAATCTACCGGAAACTGCAATCCATCAACAAACCGGCGTTGCATCTGATTCCGGAATCGCTTCTGATTTGAAACATGGCGATATAGTAATTGCCGCTATCACCAGTTGTACGAATACCAGTAATCCTTCCGTGATGATTGCTGCGGGTCTTTTGGCGAAAAAGGCCGTTGAATCCGGGTTATCAACCCATCCATTTGTCAAAACCAGCCTTGCTCCCGGCTCTAAAGTCGTCACCGATTACTTGCGTAAAGCCGGACTTGACACTTACCTGGAAAAATTAGGCTTTTATCTTGTTGGCTATGGATGTACCACCTGTATTGGAAATAGCGGCCCTCTGGATGAAAAAATCTCTGCCGCCATAAACCAAAATAAAATTATTGCCGCCAGTGTCCTATCAGGAAATCGTAATTTCGAAGGGCGGGTTCATCCCGATACCCGGGCTAATTTCCTGGCTTCCCCCCCATTGGTAATAGCTTACGCTTTGGCTGGTACAGTTGATATCGATTTGACAACCGAACCGCTCGGAAAAAATAAAGCGGGTCAGCCGATTTATCTGCAAGATATTTGGCCGACTCAATCCGAAATAACCGAATCGCTTAACACAGCGATTAGCCATAATATTTTCCAGAAAGCCTACAGTAATATCGAATCCGGAAACGAAAGCTGGAACCAAATACCTGTCAAAGACGGTCAGCTTTACGAATGGAATGAAAAGAGCACTTATATCCAGCATCCGCCATTTTTTACTAATATGATACCTGAGGTCGGTCATATCGCGCCAATTAAAAATGCTAGGGTTTTGGTCAAGGTCGGCAATAGTGTTACCACCGATCATATCAGTCCGGCCGGAACCATCGCTATAGACAGCCCGGCTGGAAAATATCTGAACGAACTAGGTGTATCGGCTATTGATTTTAACTCATACGGATCGCGCCGTGGAAATGATCGTGTGATGACTCGCGGCACGTTCGCCAACATTCGACTTAAAAACCAACTTGCGCCCGGCACCGAAGGCAATTGGACAACCTATTTCCCAACAAATGAAACCATCAGCATTTTCGAAGCCTCCCTGCGCTACAAACAAAACAACATTCCCACTATTGTAATGGCGGGAGCCGATTATGGAATGGGTTCAAGCCGTGATTGGGCTGCCAAAGGGGTATACCTGTTGGGCGTGCGGGCGGTAATCGCCGAATCGTTCGAACGGATTCATCGCAGCAATTTGGTCGGAATGGGCGTGTTGCCGCTTCAATATAAACCCGGTCAAAACGCTGAATCTCTTGGTTTAACAGGCGAGGAAATTTTTACGATAACTATTGATGATTCCCTGATGCCGCTTTCTGATATCACCATTAGATTTAAACGCGGTGATGGCTCATCCGCTACCTTCGAAGCCATCTGCCGAATCGATATGCCAGTAGAAATCGAATATTATCGCAATGGTGGAATCATGCAGACGGTTTTACGAAACCTCCTGGCCGATTCCAAATAACATCCCACAAATTCTGACTAACACATTCTATCCTTTGTTCTTAATTAGAAAAGTTATATATTCCCGCTAATAGCATTATTTAAATTGTGGAGGTTACTTAAATGAAATATGCCGTCCTTGGCGCGGGCTTGATGGGCCGGGCTGCCGCATACGATTTACTTCGTCACGATGATACCGAACTCGTTATTATCGCCGATTCCAATCGGAAAGCTTTGGAGAATGCGAAAGCATTTCTGAAAGATAAGCGTCTGAAAGCACAAATGTTCGATGCCACTAATCTGGCGCAAGTCGAAAATATTTTCACAAAAGTTGATTCGGCGGTGGCGGCAGTCCATTATGGATTCAATCTGAATTTCACCAGAGCCGCTATTAAAACCAAAACTCATTTCTGCGATATGGGCGGCAATAGCGCTATTGTCGACAAACAACTGGCGTTAAATAAAAAGGCCCAAAAAGCCGGTATTACCGTTATCCCCGATTGCGGCCTGGCTCCGGGCATGGTTTCACTTTTCACTCGCTGGGGAATCGACCAATATCCTTGGGCAGATTCAGTAAAAATCAGAGTCGGCGGCCTTCCCCAAAAGCCTGCCGGCGCCCTCAAATACGAAAGGCTATTTTCTGTTGAAGGTTTAATCAATGAATATATCGAACCGGTCAGAATTATCCGCGAAGGCAAAATCCAGACTATCGAACCGCTCTCCGAGATTGAATCACTCGAATTCCCTGCTCCCTATGGCCGGCTCGAAGCCTTCACCACCTCAGGCGGGACTTCAACTCTTGTCGATACTTACAAAAACCGCCTGAAAAACCTCGACTACAAGACAATTCGCTATCCCGGCCATTGCATCGCGATTCGCGCCATGTATGAACTTGGTTATTTCGCCGAAAATCCGGTCGCGACAAAATCTGGTAAAATGATCCCGCGCCATCTTTCGCGCGTCTTATTCGAAAATAATATCCCGGTTTGCCGGGATGATGTTACCTTGATGAGAGTCATATTTGAGGGTTCTGGCAATAAACACGAAATAACTATTATCGACAAAGCCACATCCAAACCGCATCTTACCGCCATGATGCGAACTACCGCGTTTCCGGCGGCAATCATTTCCTGGATGCAGGCCCATGGTTATATCGCGGCTATCGGTGTACTCCCGCAGGAATTATGCGTACCAGTCGAACTGTTTATAGCCGAATTGCAAAAACGAGATATTTCTATAGAGGGTATTTAGCCAAGAAATAGTTACGAATACAAAAGGCGGCCCATCAAACCGCCTTTTAATTTTCGCATGTGGGCGAATTGCATTCGCACTATTTATTCCGTCGCCGATGCGTATCATCATCCGCCACCTATCAAATTTCCTCTACCAAATCCCCAGCACGTCTTTAGCGTAATCTGATGCCATCGTGTTGGCATCCCATGGTGGATCCCAAACAACTTCGACATCGGCTTTTGGCACTCCCGGTAAATCTTGCGCCGCCTTTTGTACTTCGGCAACTAACTGCGGCCCGTATGGGCAATACGGCGTGGTCAAGGTCATCCTGATAGAAATTGCGTTATCTTCAGCGATCGAGACATCATAAATAAGCCCCAGATCGACTACTCCCAATCCGATTTCCGGGTCTTCGACTGTGGCTACCGCCGCCATTATTTCTTCTTTGCTGACCATCTTTTATTCCGTCGTAGAAGTCTTTATTTGAGTTTCAGTTTCCAGCGCCTCTAAACAATCAATCAGCGTCGTCCACGATAGCAAGGCGCATTTAACTCTGACCGGGAATTTATTGACATTATGCAATACTTCCAGATCACCCATCTCTTCGCTAAGTTCGACCTGATTTCCTTTCAGCATCTCCCTCACCGTTGCCGCGATTTTCTTTACCTCATCCAACGATTTTCCTTTAATAGCTTCCGCCAGCATCGAACCCGACGCCACCGAAATCGCGCATCCCTTGCAGGCAACCGATACGTCGTCGATTGTCTTATCGCCTACTTTCAACGCTACTTCTATCTCATCGCCGCAGGATGGATTTTTCCCTTCATTGATAACGTCGGGATTATCCAGCTTTTTGGCCCCGCGCGGCGAATGATAATGATCCATTATTATTTCGCGATACAATTCATCCAGTGGTTCAGACACGTCCGAAATACCTCCGCGCTTCTATCAACCCTTTCACCAACTCATCTATATCATCTTTAGTATTATAGATATATAGGCTGGCCCGAGTGGTGGATATCTCCCCAAGAAGATTCGTTAATGGCTGGGCGCAGTGATGACCCGCCCGCACCGCGATTCCATACGAATCAAGCGCCGTCGCCAAATCGTGGGGATGAATTCCATCCATTTTAAACGATATCGCTCCCCCTCGATGATACACATCCGAGGGGCCGAAAGTTTTCACATATTTCAATTCATGGAGTCTATCCAGGGCATAAGCGGTTAACGCGATTTCATGATTTCGGATTGTCTCCATCCCTAACTTCGTCAGATAATCTAACGCTGGTCCAAAACCATACGCACCGGCTATGTGTGGAGTACCCGCTTCGAATTTATAGGGTGGGATATTCCATTCGACTGAATCAAATTGAACCTTGCTTATCATCTCCCCGCCGAACTCGATTGGCTCCATCTCCTCTAATAACCGCTCTTTGCCATAAAGCACGCCCAGCCCTGTCGGCCCCAGCATTTTATGGGAAGAGAACGCGAAGAAATCAGCGTCAAGCGCTTTTACATCGACCGGCAGATGCGGAAGCGATTGCGCCCCGTCTACCAGCACTATCGCGCCTACTTTATGCGCCCGCTCGATTATCTTATCTACCGGATTAATCGTCCCCAGCACATTTGACATCTGGGTAACCGCCACGATTTTGGTTTTGCCATTTATTATCGTATCGATATCATCCAGATTTAGATACCCCTCGGCGTTTATAGGAATATACTCCAGTTCGGCATGAGCGCGCCTGGCCAGCATCAACCATGGCACCAAATTCGCGTGATGTTCCATTTGGGTAATCACAATTCTATCGTGGGGTCCAACGTTAGCCCTTCCCCAGCTCTGCGCGACCAGGTTGATCGATTCAGTAGTCCCGCTCGTGTAAACGATTTCGCTGGGTTTGACGCCACCGATAAATTCGGCTATTTTCGTACGGGTTGATTCATATACAGCTGTAGCCTCTTCCGCCAGCGTGTGAAGCCCCCGATGGACGTTGGCGTTATGATTACGATAATAATCGTCAAGGGCATCGATGACACTTAGCGGTTTCTGGGTGGTTGCGGCATTATCCAGATAAATCAATCGTCGCCCTTTTATCTGGCGACCAAAAATCGGAAAGTCCCTCTTTATCGCAGTCGGGTCCAGCTTTATCGATTCGATATTTTTTGTATTCGCAATTCCATCCATCTCGAAACCCACAATTTTTGCCAATCGAGTTTAGATAGCCACGTAAATCTGGCCATCGATTTCTTTCACTTCATATTTACTAAGCCCGACAACCGCTGGCATCCGCAAAACATCTCCAGTCAGAATATCAAATTTCGCCCCATGCCGCGGACATTCTATTTGTCCGTTAGCCACTATCGAACCATCAAGGTCATTGCCATCGTGGGTGCATTCTCCCGATAGCGCATGGATTTTCCCATCCCACTTCGCCAGAATGATTATCTGATCTCTAACCATAAATGATTTGGCTACTCCATCAACCAGCGCCGAAACGGCGCACACTTTCACAAACTCTGCGTCCGCCAATTATTCCTCCATTTTAACTCTAACCAACTCGTGAATTACATGCCCTATTGTCTCCGGCATTTTGCCTAAGGTCGATTCGACAAAGCCGCCCACAAGCGTTCTAATCGCCTCCGATTCCGAAAATCCCCGCGATTTTAGATAAAACATCATATCCTGATCGAGGGGCCCGACTGTCGCGCCATGAGTACAACGAACCTGGTCGTTCAAAATCTCGAGCTCCGGAATCGAATCGGCTTTAGTCCCTTTATTGAGCAGAAGATTCCGGTTCTCCTGATAAGCCTCGCAATTCGGCGCGTCGTTTTCTATTCTGATTAATCCCGTGTACGCCGATTGCGCCTTATCTTTCAAAATCACCTTAAATTCAATATTCGATGTCGTCTGTTTGGCTTTGTGATGATGGTATGTATGATAATCGAAATGCTGTTTATTATCCCCATATGCGATTCCGTACATCTGGCTGTCAGCTCCCTCGCCGGCCAGTATCGTCCCGGCGTTCATCTTGGCTACCGCTCCGCCCAATGCGTTAAAAACCGAAAGGCTCTTCGCGCGGCGTTCCAGATAAGTCCGCTGATTGGTGTAGATTTTCGCCGCCGGCCCCAAACGCTGGATATTGACATATTTAACGTTTGACGATTCTTTGCCGAATATCTCGATCACATTGTTAAGTTGCTCCCCTTCATGAGTACAATGGCAATTGAAATCATCCAGAATCGTCACTTCCGAATGGCTATCGACAACTACCAGAAGCCGGGTTATCGTTTGCAATCCTGTCGGGTGCCGATGGATAAAAATCGGCTTTTCGATAATCGTGTTAGGTGGAATATACAGGAAAAATCCGGTATTCCACAATGCCATATTGGCCGCCTCAAACTTACCGAAATCCGCTCCAATAATTTTACCCAGATGTTGACCGACCAAGTCCGGCGACGTCTGAACCGCGGTCAGTAAATCGCTGAAAACTACACCGGTTTTGGCAATCTCCGGCTGAAGTTTCGCCGCGATTGTCAAATCGGCTTTGTTTAAACCATAACCCGCTAATTCCGGGTCGATCATTATAGACTTGCGAGCTTCCTCATCGGCGTTTTCCGGAAGCACACCCATTGCTCCCTCAGGATGCTCCACCAAAAATTGATCTGGCGAGGTGTATTTCCAGATATGCTGAACCCGTTCCGGCATCGGCTTGGAATGATACGCCTGCCAGCCCGCCAGGCGATTCCGATATAGCCAATCCGGCTCGCCCGCGGCTATTTTGCGGAAATCTGCTATTCTCGAAATTGCGATAGTTTCCATATTATTAAATTAAACCTTCCTCGATTTATGCTAACCTACCGAACCTTCCATTTCCAGTTCGATTAGGCGATTAAGCTCCACCGCGTATTCCATCGGCAACTCTTTGGTGAACGGCTCGATAAAACCGTTGATTATCAAAAGCCTCGCTTCGTCTTCGGTTAATCCCCGACTGGTAAGATAGAACAACTGTTCCTCCGCGATTTTCGACACGCGTGCCTCATGTTCTATTCGCACTTCCTCGGCGTTGATTTCCATCGTCGGATATGTGTCGGACCGCGACGCGCCATCTATCAGCAAAGCGTCGCATTCAACCGACACCCGGCAGTTGTTGGCGTTGGGATGAACCTGCACAAGTCCTCTATAAGATGCCCTGCCGCTGGCCTTGGAAATCGATTTCGAGGTAATCCGCGAACTCGTGTTGGGCGCGGCGTGGATCACTTTGGCCCCGGCGTCCTGATGTTGCCCTTCACCGGCAAACGCTATCGACAAAATCTCGCCGCGAGCTCCTTCGCCAACCAGATAGACGCAAGGGTATTTCATCGTCAGCCGCGATCCCAGATTGCCGTCCACCCATTCGACCGTGGCGTTTTTATGCGCCATCGCCCGCTTGGTGACTAAGTTGAATATATTATGCGACCAGTTTTGAATCGTCGTATAACGGATATACGCCCCTTCCAGGGCGATTAGTTCAACTACCGCCGAATGAAGCGAATTGCTGCTGTACACCGGCGCCGTACATCCTTCGATATAATGCACCCGCGATCCTTTATCGGCGATAATCAACGTACGCTCAAACTGCCCCATATTCTCGGCGTTGATTCTAAAATACGCTTGCAGCGGAATTTTCACTTCCACCCCCGGCGGAATATAGATAAACGAACCGCCCGACCAAACCGCCGAATTGAGCGCTGCGAATTTGTTGTCCGCCGATGGGATCACCGTGGAAAAATATTTTTGAACGATTTCCGGATACTCCCGCAAACCGCTGTCCATATCCAGAAAGATAATTCCCTGCTTCTGCAAATCCTCTTTCAGCGAATGATAAACCACTTCCGATTCATACTGCGCCGATACTCCGGCCAAAAACCTCTTTTCGGCCTCGGGTATTCCCAGCCTATCGAATGTCTTCTTGATATTTTCCGGGACTTCATCCCAGCTGCGCCCCATGTTTTCCATCGGCCTGATATAATAATAGATATCCGAAAAATCTATCGAATCAAGAAGCTCCGTATTTCCCCAGCGCGGCATCGGCTTGGCCAAAAATATATCGAGCGCTTCATGGCGGAATTTTCGCATCCAATCGGGCTCTTTCTTCAGCCGTGAAATCATCTCCACGACTTCGTGACTTAGCCCTTTGGCCCCTTTGTGGAAATACTCCTCGGGGTCTTTGAACCCGTACTTTACGGCATAGTCATCGCCGAGATTGGCAATGCTCTGATTCCCATTTAAAGTCTCGGCCATCTTACTTGACCTCTGCGCCGTTGGGAATTTCCTGACGAATCCAATCGTACCCCTGCTCTTCCAACTGAAGCGCCAACTCTGGGCCGCCCGAATGCGCGATTTTGCCGTCCATCATAACGTGGATAAAATCCGGCTTCACATAATTGAGTATCCGCTGATAATGCGTAACTAATAATACGCCGGTCTCTACGTTGGATGATTCATTTATTCCTTTCGATACGACCCGCAATGCGTCGATATCGAGCCCGGAATCGGTCTCGTCCAAAATCGCCACCTGCGGTTTTAGCATCGCCATCTGCAATATCTCCAACCGTTTCTTTTCGCCGCCGGAGAAACCATCGTTGACATACCGCGTGGCGAAATTCGGTTCGATTTCCAGCATCTTGAATTTCGCGCTCATCTCTTTGCGGAAATTCTTTATTGCCGGATCGTCTTCGCCGTAACGCGATTTAAGCGCCGTGCGAAGGAAATTCGCGACTGTCACTCCCGGTATCGCCAATGGATACTGAAACGCCAGAAACAATCCCGCGCGCGCTCTGTTGGTCGCGTCCATCTCCAGAAGATTCACGCCGTTGATAAACGCCGTCCCCGATGTTATTTGATAATTCGGATGGCCCGCCAGCGCGTTGGCTAAGCTCGATTTACCTGAACCGTTCGGCCCCATGATCGCGTGTTTCTGCCCGGGGAATATCTCTAAGCTAACCCCCTTGACGACTTCTTTCCCCTCGACTTCGACATGGATATCGTTAAATGCGAATATTGGTTTGCCCTTGTTTGACATTTTTACCTCGTAGTTTATTGCTAATGTCCGTCAACTGCCGGACGTTTTTATATCACTTGTTATTGCTATCGCCGGTTCATCGGTTTTGGCAGTTAGCATCTCCGAAAAATTAGTGTTGCCTTTAGCCAATTCCGCCAGGGTGATTTTATTTAGTACATTGCTGATAAACTGATCTATTCCCTGCCAGATATGTTTGACCTCGCAAGCCCCTTTATGCACGCACGAATCGAATTCGCCGCCGTGACGTTCACAATATCCTTGCGCAAATACCGTCTCTCCCAGGCAATCGAATACCTCTTTCAGATAAATCTGGTCGGCCGGCCTGGCTAACGCATACCCGCCCTTGCGTCCCCTGACTGATTTCACTAATCCCGCCTGCTTGAGTATCATCAGCAGTTTCCCCGCGTATGGGATTGATAACCCTTCGCCGGCGCTTATTTCTGGAAGCGTCAGGGCTGTCGTGCCTGTGTGTTTAGCCAGCATCAGCATGCAGCGAAGGCCGTATTCTTCGATTGCCGTTATTTTCATTTCACTTCTCTCATTTTATACGTTCATATAAACTAAATCTCTACGAAAAAGTAAAGTATTTTTTTGTAAATATCCATCCATATTTACTATGTTTGCCGTAACCCATTATTCTATAATGAATTAAAATATAAAGAAAAAATCAAAAATCGCCCGTTTTCGGGAACCGGATCCCGTAATCGCGTAGGGGCGAATTGCATTCGCCCCAGACTGTTGACAAAGTAATTTGTTAGCAGTCTTTTTTATTGCGGGATTTTG
>CAZTNJ010000073.1:0-14271 GCA_964614835.1 uncultured Ignavibacteria bacterium
ATTGATTCCTATCCGTTTCCCTTCGATATTATCGAGGGTATCGCGGAAAAAATCAGGATCGAGGTTTTGCCCCAAAAAATAGATTTCGGGGATATTACCCCGTTGTTGCCGCGATAGTTGGTTAAAATAAGTGTGAGTCAATGCCCGGAAAGTCGCCTCGATACCAAGATATGAGCCTCCTATTCCCAGCGAAATGAAAACGTCGATATTTTTCCTAAAATCTGCGGCAAGTGTGTTGATATCCTGTATATGATTTTCGCCTATTTCATCCGGAAGAGATAACCAGCCGAGCATGGGAGTATCGCCATCTCGGCAATTTCCTTCCCCCGCTATCAGCTGCTTATATTTTTCGATAACAATAGGAGCGATATCTGCCAATTCATTTTTGGAAATAAAAACTCCGAAAGGCGTTTGATTGACTATATAGGTCAGGTCAATGGCAATTCGATTTTCATCTGCGAATTTTTTGTTTAAGTCAAACTGATTCCGCTTTGCCTGTGATTGTCTTTTTAACGTCAGGTTTTCTCCCAAATCAGCGATATCAACTCCCTCGCTCATACTATCAACCTCTACCAGCGCTTCCCAGAATTTGCATCTTTTGCTTTATAACTTCTTTAACAGCGGTTTTGCCTGGCCCCAGAATCTTGCGGGGGTCGAATTCCTCCGGTTTTGTAGCAAGCACTTCGCGAACACTGGCGGCGAATGCCAGCCGTAAATCAGTATCGATATTCACCTTGTTGATACCGTTCTTTATGGCATGGCGATAAGCTTCATCAGGAACTCCCTTTGCTCCCGGTATCTTTCCGCCGAACATGGTAAACTTGTCGGTAAGCTCTTGCGGAACACCGCTGGCTCCATGAAGCACCAAAGGAATTCCAACCAGTTTCTTTATCACTTCGATCCTATCAAAATCAAGTTTGGCCTCGCCCTTAAATTTGTAAGCGCCGTGGCTTGTGCCAACAGCAACCGCCAGAGCATCGCAGCCGGAACGTTTTACGAAATCTTTAGCCTGCTCGGGGTCGGTCAGGTTAGCGTCTTTAGCATCGACTTTGATATCATCCTCGATACCTCCCAGACGTCCCAACTCGGCCTCAACCGTGACATTGTGTTGATGCGCCAGGTCGGCCACTTTTTTAGTTAAGGCGATATTTTCCTCAAACGACAGATGAGAACCATCTATCATAACCGATGTAAATCCGCCTTCGATACACATCCTGGCGTCTTCAAAAGTAGCGCCATGGTCAAGATGGAGCGCGACCCGCTGGGTCATCTTGGCGGAACCGGCTTTCACCATCGCCACTAAATAATGCAGGCCTGCGTATTTAATCGCGCCTGTGGATGCCGCCAGAATCAGCGATGAGTTCATCTCGACGGCCGCTTCCAGGGCTGCCTGAATAAATTCAAGATTGTTTACGTTAAACTGGCCGATCGCAAAATAGTTCTTGTTCGCGTCGGAATAGATTTCATGAAGCGGTACTAATGGCATGCTTGCCTCTTTCAACTATTAAAGTGATTATTACCCTATGCCAGCTTTGGACCAGCTTGTCCAACTTCAGCCGGCATCTCATTTTCAAATTCCTTAAAATTCTCGATAAATAACCCCGCTAATTTACGGGCATACTCATCGAAAGACTTCTTATCGGCCCAGGTATTACGCTGAATAAGCGCGTCCGATGGCACTCCTGGACAAGACTGCGGCACCGCTAATCCAAATATCGGGTCGGTTATTGTCGGGACATTTTCTAATTGACCACTCAAAGCCGCCTTAACCATGGCGCGGGAATATGCGATTTTCAGCCGTTTTCCGACTCCATAAGGCCCACCGCTCCATCCCGTATTGATTAACCAGCAGTTGACATTGTGATGTTTCAGTCGCTGCTCCAGCAAATCCGCGTATTTGGACGGATGCAAGGCCATGAACGGCGCCCCATAACAGGGCGAGAACGTTGCCGATGGTTCAGTGCTGCCGTCGCTTTCGGTCCCGGCCATCTTGGCCGTATAGCCGGAAATAAAATGGTACATCGCCTGGGTGGAAGTCAACTTAGATATTGGGGGCATCACCCCAAAAGCATCGCAAGTTAAAAAGATAACGTTCCTCGGATGGTCGAAAGAATGGCCTTTAGCCACATTTGGGATATGAGTGATCGGATAGGCTGCCCGCGTGTTTTCGGTCAATGAATCATCATCAAGATTGAGGCGCCGAGTCTGGCTGTCAAATGCGACATTTTCCAAAATAGTACCGAATTTCCGGGTGGTTTCATAGATATCCGGTTCGGCCGATTGCGAAAGTCTGATAACTTTGGCGTAACAGCCCCCTTCAAAATCAAATATACCTTCCTGACTCCAACCGTGCTCATCATCTCCGATAAGATTTCTTTCCGGATCTGCCGACAGCGTTGTTTTACCCGTACCCGATAAGCCGAAAAACAGGGCCACATCGCCATCCGCGCCAACGTTAGCCGAGCAATGCATCGAGAGGATGTCTTTCTGGGGAAGCAGATAATTCATTACGGTGAAAATAGCTTTTTTAATTTCCCCGGCGAAACTGGTTCCGCCAATCAGAACGGTCTTTTCCGATAAATTAAGAAGTATAAATGCTTCAGAATTCGTGCCATCCAGCAAAGGCACCGCGTGGAAATTGGGTACATGGATAACCGTAAACTCGGGATAATGTTCGGCCAGTTCTTCGGGATTGGCTCTCACGAACATATTGCGGGAAAAAAGCGAATGCCAGGCCGTTTCGGTGATTACTCTTATCGGTAATCGATATTTGGGGTCGGCTCCGCCGAAACAATCCTGTACGAACAGGTCTTTCCCTTGAAGATATGCCAGGAGTCGGTGGAATATCAATTGGTACTTTTCAGGTTGAAACGGCTGATTGATTTTTCCCCACCAGATTTTATCATGGCTCGATGGTTCATCTACGATAAATTTGTCTTTGGCCGCGCGACCTGTATATTGCCCGGTACGTACCACTATCGGACCCAGGTGGGCCATAAAACCCTCCCGCCGACGGATTATCTCTTCGTAGAGCACCGGGGTAGAAAGGTTCCAGTGAGCCTGATTGATATTTGTAAGACCGTGAATTTCCAGGCCGTATTTGCTAACTCGATTTGCCATTTTATTACCTCTGTCCATTTCCCCGGGAGTTGTACTGGTTTGCCGTTTCGTCAACTCGGTTTTTACTGTCATGGTCCACCCCGTTTAATTTTCCGTTTTGACAAATTTTCTATAATGATATACTCAGGAATAACTTCGGCAAACCTCGGTAAAACATAAGGCCGGGCCAATATCGGACCCGGCCTGTAAAACAGCCTTGAAGCAGTATTAAGAAAGGTGCTTGGAAACGAGCTTGGTCATTTCGAACATGCTGACCTGGCTCTTGCCGCCGAATACTCTTTTCAGCTTATCATCGGCGTTAATCATGGTTTTCTGATTTTTGTCCTGCAATCCGTTCTTCTTGATATACTCCCAGAGTTTCTTGGTAATCTGAGTGCGTGGCATTGGCTTGTTGCCGACGACTTCGCCTAAGTCGGCGCTGGGCGTCATTGGTTTCATAAAAGCAGGATTTGGAGCTCTTTTCACCTTTTTCTTAATGACTTTTTTCTTGGCAACTTTCTTTACTACTTTTTTCTTTGCGGGTTTCTTAGCGGATTTCTTGGCTGCTTTCTTGACTGGTTTCTTTGCCGCTTTCTTTTTAGCCGGCATACGCGTCTCCTGTTAAAGGGTTAGTGGTTAACATTTCTTTACACATATTTCCAATTCATCATCTCTCACTAAAGGCCTTATATCATTCCATAAGGCGAAATTCCAAAATCCGAAGTTGATTGTATGAGTAAAACACCGAAAATTTCAAATAAAAATATTAAGTATTTTAAAATTTCTTATAGGCAGGCTCCCGGCTCTTATTTGTCATAAAATCGCCATTGCTATTATAAAATCGGCCCAAGCGCACAAAAAAGCGCCCGGTTTTTTGGCCGGACGCCTGATAAAATCATCAATTTGGGCTTAAATTCCGTATAGCGGCGAGTATTTTTCTTTAAGGTGCTTTACTAAATAGGACGGATTGAGGGGTTCGCCAGTCACCTGTTTAACCAGCTCTTCCGCTCTATAGCGTTGGCCATGACAATGGATGTTCTTACGTAGCCACCCCAACAATTGGCCAAATTGGCCTCTTTCAAACTGCTCATCGAGATTACCTATATCCTTTTTGGCTTTGGCGAAAAACTGGGAGGCATACAGGTTTCCCAGCGTATAGGTCGGAAAATAGCCAATCAAGCCCGAACTCCAATGAACATCCTGGATACACCCCTGCGCGTCATCGGGAGGCGTAATCCCGAAGTAGGATTTAAACTTCTCGTTCCAAATCGCGGGAATATCGGCGGTTTTTAGCTCGCCCGAGAATATGGCGTGTTCAATTTCGAATCGCAGAAGAATATGCAGGTTATAAGTAACCTCATCCGCTTCCACCCGAATAAATGACGGCCTGACATCGTTGATGGCAAAATAAAACTCATCCAGACTAACATCCCCCAGCGATTCCCAGAACATTTTCTGAACCATTGGGAAAAAATATACCCAGAACGACTTAGAACGTCCAACCAGGTTTTCCCACATCCGCGACTGCGATTCGTGAATACCCAGCGAGACAGCATCCCCCATAGGCAGGCTATAATACTTTGAATCGAGTCCCTGATCATACAGGGCATGACCGGTTTCGTGCATAATACCAAAAAACGCCTGGCCCAGATGGTTTAGATTATAGCGGGTCGTGATACGCGTATCGCCCGGCCCCAGACCCGAACAGAATGGGTGGGTCGTAATATCGATTCGACCGCCTTCCAAATCGAAACCGATTGTGGCCGCCGCGATTTTGCCTAAAATCGCCTGTTTTTCGATAGAATACTCCCTTTCCAGTATTGCCACATTAGGTTTGCGTTTCGATTTTGCGATTGCGCCAACAATTTCGACTAATTGAGGCTTTAAACCTTCGAACACTTTACGGATATTTTGCGCCGTTTCGCCCGGTTCGAAATCGTCCAAAAGAGCATCATAACGCTCATTTTTATATCCAACAGCCTCTGCCTGCTGGCGTTTTAATTCAATTACCTTTTCCAACCAGGGTAAAAATTCTTTGGCATCCCGTTTTTTCCGCGCTTCAATCCAGGCGCTTTCGGCCAGGGTGGTTACTCGAGCCAACTCTTCAACCAGGCTTTTGGGGATTTTTACATTCTTGTCATACTGGCGGCGTAATTCCCTGATATTTACCGCATCCGTTGAAGTAGCATCTTTGGTCAATCCGGCCGCTTCCGCCTTGCTGATTAATTCGCCAACCTGCGGCGAGGTAAATAGCTCGTGTATCATTCCCGAAAGCAAAGCTTTCTGGTCACCGCGATGAGCCGCGCCTTTGTTGGGCATATAGGTACGTTCATCCCATTCCAGCACTCCGGCGCAGGAGCTGAGAGTGGCCGCTTTTTTGATTATTCCGTATAACTCTTCCAACGTCTTGTTTGCTTTGTCCGACATTTACCTACTCCTATTTTTATTCCATTAGTTTTGCATTATATATCTTAATTATTCGGAAGGCAATCGGATTCGATTCGTTGACGCCGGCCCGCGATATTGCCGAACTACTATTTTAATAAATACAATGGAATACAATGAAAGAAGCCGCCGGTTTACGGCCTGGAATCGTTTGTGGGCAGCGCTTGACAGATTTCTTGAATATTAACAGGCGATAGGTCGGCTTTAGGGGAAACGGGACTCTTCTTAAGAAGATTAACCACTTCGCTTTCCAAAACCATTAAATCGATCGGCTTGGAGAATAGTTTGTCAAAACCAAGCAGTTTGAAGGTTGAAACCAATTTACAATTGGGACAAAACGATGTTAAAAATATTTTGGCTTTGGGATTGGCTTTCTTGACCAGTTCAAACAGGTCAAACTTTTCAATGCGCTCAAGGTTCATGAAACAATCAAAAATGACCAGATCCGGCTTTATCTCGGTTACCATCTCTATGAAATCATATGGGCCAAGGCAAATCGTGATATTATAGTTGAACTGCCCGAGGTATCCAGCGATAAATTTGGCTGTCCGCAGTTCACTATCCACTACGATAATGTCGCGGGTCATTTCCATGCTGTATTTTTTCTTCTCGCCCAGGACCAGTTCGGCCTCGCGAAGCAATTCGGTTAGGTTAAGCGGTTTATGGAGGAAACCGGAAATCCCGTATTTCTTGGCAACCGGCCTGATTTTATCTTCGGTTAAATAGCCGGAAATTATTATAACGGGAATATTGCTTACTTGAACAACATCCTTGAGGTTGTTTTCGTACTTCCTTAGTTTTTCGAGAAATACAAAGCAATCCATGTCGCGAAGGTTATAGTCCAATATTATCAGGTCCGGAGTAATCTTTTCGCAAATTTCAAGGCCGTTCAGACCGCAATTCGCATTAAACGCAAAATAGCCGCATTCGGAAAAGAATTGAGTCAGATTATGGCGTATTTGGAACACATCATCTATTATCAATATTTTTTTATTCTTCATTCAATACCCCGTCAATTGGTGGATACATATTGCCTACATTATATTATCGAGATAAAGCCATCTTCATTTATTTGCTACCGCAATTATCAATAAGCTTGAATACATCCTGTTTAAATATGAAACAATTTTTTTCGGCAATCTAAACAAATGAAACACATTTGAAACATCGTTGACATCGCGACATGCTTTCTATAAATATATCTCCGACTCGCCGGATTTACCGATATCGATATAATCGCGGTTTCCGGCTATTAGCGGCTGAAGGCCGAAAGGATTAGAAGATGCGCGAAGCAAACCAATCAAATAAAGTGCTCATAACTATCATGGCCGCGATTAGCCCAATATTCGCGGCCATAGCGATTTATTCGCTTTTTACTCCCTGGGTATCGGGAAAACTATTGGTAGTCGGCAAAACCATAACGGGGTTCGATTTCCCTAACGTGTTCTGGAGCGTACTGATAGGTTGTATTTCGATAATAGCTATTTATGTGTGGGGTATAATGGCCCGCGACACAACTCGGAATCGCAAAATAGTCCTGGCCTTATCGCTGATCACTCTGGTCGCGGCTGGATATTTCCTGTATGATTACGCGCAGAAACCATCGATACCTGGAGTAAGGATATCGTTTCGCGGTGGGCTACTGCTATGTTTTGCGAGTCTTATAACCTCATTTTTTGGAATGTTGACAATAATTTATATGATGGACTTGTCTAGATTCAAATTTAATAAAACAAAATCCTCACACGCCAACCTTAATATGCCAGATAATGATTTGGCAAAATGATCCACAGGATTGATTTTCGCTCAGAACCTGCAGCCGGCCAATATGCCTATTTCTCAAGTCGCGTAACTATAGTTAGCTCAAAGTCGCCTAGAATCGACCTGGTCATTGATGAGATTTGGGAAATAGCCTAAATTTATGTTCTGGATGCTTCAATTTCTCGACAGGCGCCTCGGGAGCCATGAATATTTCCTCGTAACATTTCAGGCAATAATAGCGCCGAGTTTTGGCCAGAAAGCTCCGCCAGTCGAATTCGGAGTAACATAATTCGCCTCGATTAATATGCTTATCACAAACATAGCATGATTGCGTCTGCCTGGCGATTTCGCGGGTTAATTTCCGTTTTCTCCTTTTGGATGGCCAGAAGTACTCGATACTATATGCAACTATAAAGGTCATTATAAAGCCCAGGATAGCGTTTTCATCCTTAGTAAGCACGTGCATGATCGTGGAAACCAACCAGGCTACAAAAGCGCTTCCGGCAGCCCTCTTGGTCGATAGCAGCTTTTTTGACGGTTTCTGTTCCTGATTACCCATCACAAGTTGATTCCCGAGACGGGCATAATCCGGCTTTTCATCCGTTTCAGTCGCGCTTTCGGGCACGACATTCTGTCTATCGCAATAGGGACATCGAGCCGTTTCCCCCCTTTGAAGGTATTTTACGATGATTGCCTCATGACATGAAACACATTCAAACTTCAGTGGGCGGTTATTATTAGGAATCGCCGCTTGATTTTCCATCCTGGTTCGCATAATAAATTTGCCATAATAATTATATCAAAGCGGCTTTAAATTGCCACATGAATTTGGGGTATTCAGTACCGTTTCCTCATACCAACAACAGGAACCGGTATTGATAGCAGAATTAATAATATTGCCGGCGCAAACTTTGATCACTTTGCAGTCTATATGTAACAATTCCATACCCTTTCCGTAATGTAAGTAGCCACCCGGCTTTTTTTCAACAAAATATTTTAATTTTTATGTATAAATAAAACGAAATGTTTAATATGTCATGCGGTTTATTGTATAAAAGGGGAATTTTAAGCGCTCTGGTTGCCTTAATAATGATATGCGCTTCGGCGGTATTGGCGCAAACTACTTTTAAACCCGTATTCCATCCGACCGCAACAATCGCTCCTGCTGCCGGAAAAATCTCTATCGATGGCAAATTAAACGACCCCGGCTGGCAGGGAGCAGTAACTCTCAGTAATTTTGTCGAACGTTATCCCGGCGACAATATCGCCCCCGATGTCCGCACCGAGGTTAAAATCTGCTACGATGAAAGCAAATTATACGTCGCCTATATCTGCTATGATGATCCCAAAGCGATTAGAGCCACCATGTGCCAGCGCGATCAATTCCAGGATAATGATGCGGTATTTTTATTGATTGATCCCTATGGCAACGCCTCCTGGGCATATGAATTATTCTGCAACCCTTACGGAATTCAAAAGGATTTGCTCTGGACTAAAATTGGCGATGAGGATATTGGATTTGATCTTATCTGGGAATCCTACGGACGCATCACCGATTCCGGTTATCAGGTAGAAATCGCCGTGCCATTCGATAAAATGCGATTTCCCAATAAACCCGAACAATCCTGGAGAATGGATTTTTGGAGAAATCGTCCTCGGGCGGTGACAAAAACCTACTCCTGGGCGGCTAATAGACGCGGCGAACAATGTTGGCCCTGCCAGTGGGGAACAATAGACGGTATAAAAAATATCCACCCTGGCACTAAGGGTATTGAACTGATGCCGACTCTGGTAGCCTCGCAGTATGGCGCTCTCGAAGGCGCCGATACTCTTCGCTTTAAAAACGACAAAGCCAAAACCGAACTGTCGCTGGGGACCAAATATACGATTAATTCCGATATCACCGCCGAAGCCGCCATCAATCCCGATTTCAGCCAAATCGAATCCGACGCCGACCAAATTGATGTCAACACTACCATTGCTCTTATGTATCCTGAACGTCGTCCCTACTTTAAAGAAGGCGCCGATTTATTCCGCACTTTGTTTAACTCGTTTTATACCAGAACGATAAATAATCCTGAATATACCGCCAAAATTACCGGTCGCCGCCAGGGATTTAGCGCCTGTTTCCTAACCGCATACGATATAAATACTCCGTATATGATTCCACTGGAAGAACGGAGCATACTTTTCGATGGCGGTAAGAGCCTGGTTAATATCGCCCGCGGTCTGAAAACTTTCGGAAATAATTCACAGGCAGGTTTCTTTATCTCGGATAGGCGGTTCGAACATGATGGCGCCGGTACGGTCGTTGCTCTCGATGACGATATCAGATTAACTAAAACCTTCAGTATCGATGGCCAGTATATTTTAACCTACACCCAGGAACCTCAAGATACCGCGTTAACTTCTGATTTTTCGGGTATTAATTTCGCCGATAATAAACACACGGCAATTTTCGATGGCGAGCATTACTGGGGAACCGCATTTATTTCGCGGATAAAACACCACAGCCGGAATTCATTCATGATGCTCGATTTCAACCAGGTAAGCCCGGCTTACCGGACAGAAACCGGATACGATCCGCTTATCAATTACCGGAGCTTGGCCTTGTATGGCCATTACGAAATATACCCATCCAAAGGTATTTTTGAAAAAATTACGCCTCAACTTTACAGCGAACGGCGAGTCGATTTCACCGGCAATAAAAGACGTGAAAATACTCATCTGGGATTCGAGAGCCAGATGAAAATCGCCCAAATACATTTATCGGGAGAATATATCGCCGGTTCCGAAAATTGGGACGGCCATGAATTCAATAACCTTTGGATGTTGGAAGGCGATTTTTCCGCGCAATTGAATAATCAAATCGGGTTTTATACGGGAATCGAATACGGGCTCGATTTTGCCCGGAGAATTCTGGTAAAAAGCAAATCAACATCTATTAATGCCGCCATGACCTTCAAACCGATCAGCGCCCTGGTAATCGAACCGAATTGGAATTTTGCGCGCGCCACCGAGGAAAAAACGGGCGATGAATTATATGAAGGATATATTACCAGAGTACGCACCCTATTCCAGATGAATCGACAGCTTTCTTTTAGATTGGTGGTACAGTATAACGATTTCTGGCGGACCTGGGATATCGATCCGCTATTGACCTATCGAATCAGTCCGTTTTCGCTGTTTTATCTGGGCTCGACACATGACCTTGCCAAGCTTTCGCTTGTTAAGGATGATCAAAAGGATTGGCATCAAGTATCACGGCAGTATTTCATGAAAATACAATATTTATTCCAGGGATAGCCCAATATAAAAGGCAGGATTGCCGCAATCCTGCCCTTTACAACCAAGCTTACAATTACTTTTTTATGTCTGGATTCGGCTTAGTCGAATCGGATGATATCGGCCATTTATTACTGCCGGGAGACTGAATCGCTTCTTTTTTAATAGGCTCTATGGGTTTGGCTGTAGCCCCCGGCGTTTTTGTCTTTTCAATCGGGGTAGGTTTTGTTTCCGGAGGATTAGTGCCCTTAATAACGATCGGGATCGTAAATCGACTTGTAGAATCGCCTTTCACCTCATACGTGAGCGAAATATTGCTATCCTTTTCGGCAAATGTCCCCTTCCACTTGAAATCCAGTTTTTTAATTTCGGTAGGCTTAAGAGTAAATGGTTTACTCTTAAAATCCAGCATTTGCGGAACGGCGCTAAGCAATGTTACGCTAATCGCGGTCTGACCATGATTTGAAAAAACCACGCTTTGTGATTTCTGACCGCCCTTTTCAAACTCTACAATTTCAGGTTTATATCGGCAGGCGGCGGCCGAATCGGGTTTCGGTAATATAGTTGCCGTAAACATTATCTTAACCGTCGGCTGAACAGGGTCATTGGTTTCAACATCCGCCGATTTTGATAGTTTTGACGCATAGTTTTTAGTGGCGAACAATAATTCCACGACCGTGGAATCTCCAGGCTCCAGAGTATTTTTCTGGAGCTGTGATGGCGTACAGCCTCAGCCCGGCCTCACTTTTTTTATCGTGAGCGTCGAATCGCCTACGTTCCTGATAATATAAGCGTGGCGAATATTCGCGTTTCGGCAGACTGTTCCGAAATCCCAGTCTTTTTTATCGATCTGGATTTTGGGAGCAGCCAAAACGCTCGAAAGCAACATCAGCCACACAATAGCGATTAATATTAAGAGTCTTTTCATCAAGGTTCTCCCGAATTTAACTTTGCGGACTATTGTCCATTTTATTTAATATCGGCGTTATTTTATTCATGTCAATCGAATTCTCTAAAAGCCTCCCGCGCATGCGAAACCGGCGGCGGTTTAAGTTCTTTCACGACATCGACAGTAGAATCGGCATCATTAAAAATAATTTGAAAATCCCGTTTTTGGAAAACCGCTATCATCCTGCGGTTATCTGTTGTCGTCTGAGCCACAATCCGCCTTAAATCCCAGTGTTTGGCAATATCGAGACAGTAGTCTGTTAATATGCTGCCCAATTCCTTCTTCTGATACTGGTCGATAATCAAAACGGCATATTCAACGGTTTCATGTCCGGCATCAGCGATTAATCTTCCCACACCAATAAGCTTCTTCTTTCCGGCATCCTCGATTTCGGCCACAATTGCTATTTCGCGGTCATAATCTATATAGCAGTATCGGGTTGCGACCTCGTGCGAAGCCCAATGGAAAAAGTACCTGAAACGTGAAAATATCGTTTCCTTGGAGCAGCTTCCCAGCATCTCCATCCATAATGGTTCATCTTCGGGTTTTATCGGCCTTAAAGTAACTTTTGTTCCATCTCGAAGTTTGATTGGTTTAACATACTTTTCCGGATATGGCCTCATCACAAGATGGGAATATTGCTCTTTATATTTTTCCGTGAGCTTATTATCAATAATCACTCTGGCATCGAGCGCGATTACGCTTTCGGGCGTTACCAGAAGCGGGTTTATGTCCAGCTCCATAATTTCCGGATAATCTGCCGCCAGATATGATAACCGAATCAACACCTCGATAAGTTTATCGAGATTCGCCGCCGGACGGCCCCTAAATCCCTGCAAAAGCGGCCAGATTTTAAGCGATTCCAGCATCCGCCGGGCCAGTCTTTCGTTGAGCGGCGGGAACCCTAAGCTCTTGTCTTTAAACAGCTCAGCGCCAATTCCGCCCATACCGGCCAGCATTACTGTATCAAATACGGGGTCTTTCTTTATTCCCAAAATCATTTCCACGCCATCTTTAGACGAAACCATCGGCTGGATAGTAACGCCATTTATTTTAGCCTGAGGCATTTTTATTTTGGCGGACAAAATTATCTTATCGAACGCCTGCCGTACCATATGTTCATCTTCGAGATTGAGCGCCACCCCGCCAACATCGGTTTTATGAGTAATATCCGGTGAATAAATCTTCATCACCACTGGATAGCCGATTCTTTCGGCATTTTCCACCGCTTTATCAGCCGATTCGGCAGGATAAGGCATGGTTGTAGGGATACCATATGTCTCCAACAAAGCCTTGGAAACCTCTTCCGTTAAGAGATTCCCCGATTTAAAATGGGTTGACCTAAAATCGTCTCGTGCTTTTTCGCGATCGTGACTAAACTGCAGCGGAAATTCTTTTGGAGTTTCATAAAGAATATCAAGATTTCTATCGTACTCGACCATCACCATAAAAGCTCTGATTGCCTGTTCAGGCGTATCAAAAGCCGCAATACCGGCATCGATTAATTTCTGAATCCCTTCCCGCATCGATTTGCCGCCAAGCCAGGCTGCCAGTATCGGTTTGGACGAGTTCGCGGCCAGCTTTCCCAGCGATAGAGCAGTCGCGGTAGGATTGGTCATGGCCTGCGGGGTTACAATGACCAGTACGGCATCGACGCCGGGATCGGCCAGCAGAATTTGGGTGGCTTTTTCCACCCGCTTGGATGGGGCATCGCCAAGTACATCGACAGGGTTGCCATGCGACCAGAATGGCGGAAGGTTTTCGTTGAGCTCGGCCATTGTTTTTTCGGAAAGTTTGGCCAATTCGCCATCGAGAGCGACCAGGGCATCGGTCGCCATCACTGCCGGGCCTCCGGCATTGGTCACGATACCGAGTTTTGGTCCATGGGGGATTTTATTTCGGCCTATAAGTTCGGCGCAATCGAATATCTCGCCAAGTTCGTTAACGCGTACTATTCCAACACGTTTAAAGGCGGCATCATAAACGGCATCCTCGGATGCCAGCGCGCCGGTATGCGAACTGGCCACCTGCGCCGATTCGGGGAATCGTCCGGCTTTGTACGCCAGAATCGGTTTAGAACGAGCAAACGCGCGGGCTGCGCTCATGAAACGGCGAGCCTGTCTAATTGATTCGATATATAAAATGATCGATTCGGTTTTTTCATCCTCTCCGAAATAATCGATTAAATCGCCAAATCCGACATCGATACTGTTGCCGATCGATACGAAAAACGAAAAACCGATTTTACCGTCGATTGCCCAATCCAACACTGAGGTGCACAGCGCTCCCGATTGCGAGATAAACGCTACATGCCCGGCTTTGGGCGTACCGATTGAGAAGCTGATATTAAGGTTGCGTTCCGGCACGATAATTCCAAGGCAATTGGGGCCGATAATCCTCATCCCCTCGAACCGGCCGGCCTCGATTTTGATTTGCTCTTCCAACTGTCTGCCCGATTCGCCGATTTCGCGAAATCCCGCCGACATGATAATCAATCCGCGGATCCCCGCTTTACCACAGTCGCGCACTAATCCGGGGACTTTATCGGCGGCGGTGCAGATAACGGCCAGATCGGGGGTTTTAGGGAGCCGCAGAACGCTGGAGTAGCAGGGGATTCCCAAAACCGCTTCTTTTTCGGGGTGCCCTGTTTTAAAACCCCGGTAAAACCCCCCTATTCTTTTTTTTTTAAAATTTTGCCCCCACGGTGTTTGGGTTTTTTTTCACCCCATTTT
>CAZTNJ010000073.1:14281-14761 GCA_964614835.1 uncultured Ignavibacteria bacterium
TAACACTTTGCCGCCAACGGAGTTAGGGTTCGATGTCACGCCTATTAAGGCGATTCGTTGCGGCTTGAATATTTTATCGAGCGTATTTTCGTTCATTTTTAATTACACCGGTTTTTCGTAGGTCCGAATCCGGCGACTGCCGGATGGTTCGGACTAATCAATCTACAACATAAATCGGCCACAACTTAATGAAAAATACCTGTTTTATCAAGGATGTTTTGATAAGAAACGGGGGAATACTGCGGTGTCGGGAATCCCTTCCTAATGCCTCGTTATGGCCCAGGAAAGGGTTCATGTGCCTCAGGATGGAATCCGGCGGACGCCGGAGACATCCTGAGGCTTTTTACTCTCCCTGATTCCCCTAACCCCATATCCCCCAATCCCCGTATATCGAAAACGCATACAAATCACATTTAGAATTGTAGCGCGGGGTATTATAGGAAGACTAAAGTTCGAAAGCTAATGGCGGCTGTCGAAAGA
>CAZTNJ010000074.1:0-14645 GCA_964614835.1 uncultured Ignavibacteria bacterium
GATCCGGACTCTCGAGTGACTGGAGTTCAGACGTGTGCTCTTCCGATCTTCCCTGGGCCATTTGGGGAAAGGGATTTCCTTGATCGTCCCAGCTATAAAGCGCGTCGAACATCAGCTCATCCATCCTTATAACCAGGATATCATCCAGATTAATTGGCAGCAAATTTCGCTTTGGCTTATTTAATTCATAGTAAACCATTTCGGTACCGAATTGCGCCAGGCAAGGAATGGTTAATGCAAATAAAACAACTAAGACGAAAAGCGATCTAAAGACACTCTGATTATGTTTCATAGTTACCTCAATAGTATTTACAAATATGGTTAAGATTTTGCATTAGTTCATAGATACCGACGGCATAAGGATAATGCTGGGTTAAATTAAAACCAATCTGGCTGACCAGCGCCATTTGCGATGATTCCTCGAGACCTACAGTTGCGTATATCGCCAGCCACTCCGGCGAATTGTTTCGAACCGATAAGTCGGATACGCCGAAGTTGTTCAACCTGGAAAACGCCTCCGATGCCGACACGGTTTGTTTTAACGCCGATGAAAGCAATATCTTGCTCTCCCAGATACGTTTGGCAAGTGAGCTATCAATTTAGGCCATCAGTATTTCTCGGTAATTCTCCTTAATATCTTTTTTTACGCCATTCGCGATAGATTTTAAATATGCCGCTCGGGATACCGCGTCGCTCAAATTACTTAAATCATTTGACAGTTTTAGTTCGGGTGATTGACTCATCCAAGCGGCCATCAATAGCTGTTCCGCTGGACTTTGCCCGGACCGGCTGCCCGGCTGAACATCTAAAAATGAAATCGTCTTGAATTGCTCCATGCTCTTGATTTTGGCCAAAATGGCTAAGGCCTTCACATTCGGCGAATTTTGATCCGGATATTTATCCAGAAGGTTTTTTAAAAATGCCTGCCGGACATGTTTGATAACATACAAATCGATTGGCAAATATATTTTCTGATTGTAAACAGAATCATCGATCGCCACGTCTTCGCTAAACGAAGGCGGAGGATATGATTTAGCTAAAGGTAAATAATCGGGCAGGGATTGCCATGCCCCACAAATATCCCCGAGTTTATATTTAGCGTAAGCCGCCGCATACTTTAGTGATGGCGAATCGGATCTTTTCATTTCTTTGGTTAGCAGACTAAGCCAATCATTGGGGGAAACGCCTTTATCGATAGTTAGAATTGCCCAAAAGCTTTTTGCCGCGGGTGTTTTCACCAGGCCATCATTGTAAGGCCGCATCAATTCATTAGCCGATTGGCGCTCATCCAGAATATTGATCAAACTAACTAATTCATCCGCTTCCGCCGATTTGCCGCGCAATTCCCGATCCGCTAAACCAGTAATTGTTTTGGCCGAATCAAGGTCGCCATCAAGCGCGTAAGCCACCGCCAGCGCCATGATGTTTCCGGTCGAACACTTCCGTTTTTCGCATTTATCATGGCAGGCCCAAAAATACGATTTTATAAGCGCGACATTCAATTCATAGAGACGGGCATCCAGAGAAGCCGCCTGATATGCGTATTGAATCATCCTCAAACTGTCCTGGGCCGAAAGAGTGTCGGAGCGCATCAACGTGGCGATTTTGCCCACATAATCAGATTCGATATTGGTACGGTCAACGGCAGGCGCCGAGGTTTCTTTGCTTTTCCCGCATGAATTGATTAAAACGGCGGCGCAGAGACCAAGTAGAATTCCCATTCTCCCGTTTTTATATAATTTAGTATGAACTGGCAACACGATCCCTCATGCTAAGCGCGAATCTATATAGTTCATTATCGATTAATTTTTCATTGCGAAGGATATTTATGCCATTGTTCAAATTACGTAATGCCGATTGGCGATATTCGGCGCGGCGGCTGGCATTGTTGGCATTGGCTTCGCAAAGATAAGCGTTTGCTTCGCCTTTCTTTATTTGCACTACCGCGGGGAACCATTTTTCTACCACTCGGTTCTGGAAGCGTTCGGCGTTATCGGCGTATTTTAATGCATCTAAAAGAATAGCGGTATTGAAAACCCCATGCGCGTCACTGGCCGAATGTAATGCGCAATCGGCGCTATATAGCCAGAAATCCGGCCTCACCGACCATTCCGTTTGGGCGGTTAAATTCCGATAAATTTCCAGGGCTTGTTCGTATTTGCCATTGGTATAATAATAAAAAGCGCTGTCTTCTTTTGGTGCGGTACTGCTTGGTATCTCTGTCTCAAGTTCTGTCTTAGATGCTCCCGGTTCAATTTTCGGTTCAACAACGACAGGCTTCGGCATTTGGGATTCGGTTTTTCTGGTAAATATCAGCGCTGATGGAGATTCAACCTTTTTGGTAACGGCAACCGGGGCCGCCGCCAACTTCTTTGTCAGCAAGATAAGTTCTTGCTGGTTTGTGGATGTTAGGTAAATGAATTTCTCGGTCTTTTGATAGCTGTTGGCCTCGATTCTAATGTTTATATCATCGTTAAGCCGTAATCTTCCTGTAGGAACGCTGAATGCGCCGTCTTCCCCGGTTGTGCCCGTTTTTATCAAATCGGCCCCCACAAAAATAGAAGCGCCGTTTATGGGTATCAAATTTGCGCTGTCTTGAACAACGATAGTTAATGCGGCCAACGGCCTGTACATCGTAAGCGTGACCGGTGTTTGATTGATTTCGATTACAATAGAAGTATCCGCATCCTGATAATTCTGAAGCTGGCTCTTTATGCTTATTTTATTACCGATATCATCGGTTGTATAGGTGTAGCGGCATACGCCGCCTTGAGTATAGCCCACTTGCTTATCTTCGACCTGAACCAATGCGCCATCGACCGGCTCATTTTTATCGTTTATGACTTTTATGATCAAGCTTACTTTTTCTTTTTTGGTCACCTCGCTAATAATCATAACCATGATAATCGCCGCTAACAATAACACGACTATCATCACGATACTGAAAAAGGTGATTTTGCCGGTTTGTCCTTTAATCATATTTTTACCTTTGCTTGAATTATTTCGCCTGATTTATCATCATAGACAAGCGCCGTTATGCTTTTTGCGTATTATTTCAATTTATAGGCATTTCGCCCATATTTTTCGATAAGACCGTCTTTAAGCCACCCGTTGATGGCTTGATTTAGTTCATCGCGGGAGAATACCGGTGAACCCGCGGGAATGTTTTTCTTGATATAGAGTTCGATATCCTCGATTTTAAATGGCTGATCGCTGTAACTGGTTTTCCAGTAATCAATAAATGACGACACTTTCCAGCCTTTGTTCTCCACCACGCCGGTGCCGGGAGTAAATTCCACAAAAGGCTTCATCGTAACCGCGCCGATTGGTTTTTCCAAACACTCAATTTCAAATATTCCTAAAAACTGTCTTTTACCCGGAATATATTTTATAACCGTATCTTTTTGGGAATAACCTACCACCGCCGAAACTTTAAGAGTGTATTCAAACGCTGGATCAAGTCCTTTATCTTCAATATAGAAAATGCTCGAATCGACAACTAAAATATTTCCGGGATTTTCAGGTTCAAGCATGATTTTCGGTGGATAAATCGGACGTTCCTTTGTTTCTTTATCCACAACTTTACCATAAAAAGCCAATTTGGGGTAGGGGTTAGAGGCTAACAAAGGGTCTTTTTTAAACCCAAGGGCGGCGCAACCTGTCAAGAATAACAATATCGTAGATAGAACCGCCAATCTGATAAGGTTATTTTTATTGAACATAATTATAGTCTCCTCTTCAAGAGAATTACACATGTTCTCAATCTATTAATATGCACAAGGAATATTCTTAAGCACTCAAGTATTTTTAGTCAAGCGATATTTTATTATTGCCATCCTAAAGAATGTTGGCCGCGTAATTTCCTTGACAATGGCAGCTTGCCAGCCTAACATTATACTGTATATTTTTTACCGTTTGGTATTTGATGTTATGGGAAAACCAGCCGCGAGATTAGGAGATTCTACCGCTCATGGCGGTGTAATTATGGCTGGGGCGCCTACCGTGCTGATTGGAGGAGCGCCGGCGGCCAGGATGGGCGATATACATGTCTGCCCGATGATGAATCCGGGGACGCCCCCGCCGCCGCATGTCGGTCAACAAATCATCATGGGTAGTCCCACCGTTCTCATTTGTGGTCAGATGGCGGCGCGGGTGGGCGATCCGGTTATGTGCAGTGGCCCGCCTGACTCAATCGTAGCGGGCTGTCCGACTGTGCTAATCGGCGAATCGGCGGCCGTTAGCGCCGGCGCTATGGCATCAGCGGCTAAAGCCGGCGGCGGCACAAAAGGACAAGAAGTTGAATCGCATTTCTTGGATGTAACCTTTGTCGATAAGGCCGGTTTACCGATTAAAGGGATTGATTATAAGATTAAATCCCCTAATGGCGATGAGACAATGGGCACTTTAAGCGGTCCGATTAAAAAAACCGGTATCCCGCAGGGGAACTATGAAATTCAACTAAGGGCAATTGTCAGCGCTAAGTGGTCTAAAAATGAAGCGCGCGACAGCGAGACAGTAAAGCTTAAGGCGGAAGCTATTGGCTTTGATTCGGGAGCGGAAGTCAAATTCGAGATTTGGGAGAAAAACGCGAATAAAGCCGATAGCTTGATTCAAACTATCGATAATATCCGGCTTAATAATGACACTGCGGAAACATCGTGGCAATATGCCTGGTCGGAAAACCAATTGGGCGGTGTGAACGGCTACTCTACGCCTGCTTTCTATTTTAAAGTCTTTATTGGAGGGTTGGCGCAAAGATCAAACATTCTGAATTATAAAGATTATGTGGAATTATGGCTAAAAGACGCCGAAGAAAATCCCGTGCCAAACGCGAAATATCGCGTATTTCTCTCAAATGGCGAAATTCGGGAGGGCCAACTCGATTCCAATGGTTATAAAAAAATAGAAAAAGTACCCCCCGGGAAATGGCGCGCCGATTTTATTTAACGGTAGGTACGTATTAATCGGTTGATGAAATAGAAAACTGACGTAGGCTAATTGTACTGGTGGAAATCAAAGTATGCCTCCCCCAAAAAAATCCCCGTCCAAACAACAGACGTATGTTAAATATGTTGACCCTGTTCCCGCGGGTGTAAGATATAATTTAGCATTCCACGCCAAGTATGGTGAAAATGAACGAGTACTTCGCGCGGTGGATGAAGCATATATTACGTTTTTTCATAATGAATTTCCTGATTTACTGAATTCCTCTTCGCCCTGGAACGGCAAAACTCCATCGTCGCGTTCGTGCTGCAAATGCGATGTAATAAAGCAGGTGTCAAGTATGACCGACATCATAAAGGGCATCTATGATTTTACCTTTTCCGCCAGGCTTAATGGTAAAGTTGGTAAATTTGGCACCATATTTATTTCGGCCCACGGGAGTAAACAATCGGTGGCATTACCGGTCGCGGCGGGTACTAGACGCGTGACAATAAAGGAATTCGCCGTTGGCTTAACAATCAACGCTTTAACTAAAACTCCTCCGCAGGGATGGAGTCAGCAGCAATTCGATGAATTACGAGGTCCGTTTATTGGATTAAACGCTACTTTTGCTATGTTGAAGAAAGCCGCAGATTGGTTTGATAACGAAACCCTTATTAGATTTTGGGTTTGTTTCCTTGGCACGCCGCCTGAATCGGGCCAGGCGGATCCCTTAAAAACTTTTGGAAAACTACTGGTGCCTAATGGAAGTATTATGCTTGAAGCCCCCAAAACCTTTAGCATTGGCAATTATGAGTATTTTACGGGAAATCCACCGGGCAAATTCATTTACGACAATTTAAAAAAAGGCAAGGGCCTTCACCCCGATATTATCAATGAAATTCTATCCGACGGTAATAAAAAAATAATGACAACAGATGACCAAAAAGAAGCTATCGAAAACTTTGGAAAAGGTTATTTAAGGCCAGCCCCTTTACCCGACAACCCTAACTCCAAAGCCGAATGGATACCTTTATTCGGGCTTCGTGACGAAAACTCGAGTACGGTTGTTAAGCAGGGTGACTGGGCCAATTTCTCCAGCCGCTGGCGTCGGGTTACTACTTGAAAGCTATTGGCTAATAATACAAGTTAACCTGTCAACAGGCGAAGTATGCTATGAATGAATCAGCCAAATATCACGGAATAAAGTTAGCGCTGCCTCCGGATTGGATAGACGAGACAGTCTATACATTTAAAGGACCCGATGACAGCGGGGTTCAGCATAACCTCGTTCTTATGATCGATAACGAATCAAAACCGGATGATATAACCGCCTACGCCAAAGAACGAATTCGAACGCTGGAGCAAACATTGAGCGGTTTTGAACTTCTTAACGAGCAACCAAAGAAGTTAAAGTCAGGATTCGACGCTTATGAAGCCATTTATAAATGGATCCCCACTGAAGGGAAAATCATTTTCCAAAAACAGGTTTATCTGATTGCTTATGGGGTCGTTTATAATTTTACCGCCAGCTTCTCAAAAAAGACCCTACAGACAATCGGTGTCGAAGTAGATGAAATTATAAATTCGTTCAAGCCGGAAATTCCCGAGAAGTAATGGATTATCAATAATGCAGAGTAAGTTCACAAAATCGACCGATACCGTTCACAAGGAAAAGCTGGAATCCTCGATTGCCTATGCCAATTGGCTGGCAGCGGCGGCTCATGGCGGTACCGAGGTGGGTTTTGAAGTCAAGACTATATTTGTCGGCCAGGGAGCGGCGATTAAGATCAAAGGGAAAAGCGATAAAGGCAAAACATTGGGTAAAATCTCAGATACAATCAGCGGTAATTATTACACGGGCAAGATACCTATTCCGGATAATATTCAGGCCGATGATTATGTGTACTTTGAAGTCGAGTTGCCCAAACATGGTTTGAAAGAAACGTCAAATCGCATTCCGGCTGGACCGCCCATCAATGTAACAAACATGAAGTGGGACAAAAAAGAAGCCCGCCGCGGCGATATAGTGAAGCTTTCGGCGGATATAACCGGAGTAAATGAGGGATCCGAGGTTAAAGTAATTATTTATGAATATGACGCGGACGGAGCCAACGATAAAATAGTCGAGATTCCAACCACCGTCAAAAACAAGAAAATCGACCTGTCATGGGAATATGAATATCACGAGGATGTGGACGAGATACCCACCAATGACGAACTAAACAAATACGGAAAAAACTATAATCCGCCCGAATATTTCTTTGTAATCGATGTTGATGGGGTACGGTTTGGGGAGCAACAGGAATCGAAGCTTCTGACTTTCAAGGATTATATCGAAATCGAACTCAAAGACGAAAATGGCAATGCTGTCGCCAATGCGAAATATATTCTGCACATGCCAGATGGAAGCAAGCGTCAAGGACAGCTCGACGGATCTGGTTATGCCTGTGAAAAAGATGTCCCGCCCGGCAAAATAAAAGTTGAATTTCCTGATTCACCGAATTTTTCATAGCCTGAAAAATAAGCAAATGACAAAAATTAAACTAAGGCGTACTGATTTTACCCTGGCCTTCGAATTGTTTATAAGCAAAAGGCTTGGTAATGCCAAAATATAAACTCGAACCCGATGAAAACTTTTTCCAATTTGCCCAAAGATTCGGCACAAGCGTAGCATCGCTCTGGATGCATCCCGAAAACGCCAGTTTAAAGGAAAGATTCAAACACCCCTGGATGGTCGGACCTCAAGAAGATGTTTTTATACCTGACGGGGAAAGAGATCGTCAAGTAGCTTTATCGGGGGATTTACGGAAATTCAAAAAGAATTTGCCGCTTGAAATTATTGATGTCCATTTGGGTTTCATGGATGAGGAAGTTAATGCCCGCCTCGCCAAACTTATCGACAGAGAATCTAAAGCCGCTATCCCGCGGCCCGTGATATTAATCGAAAGAGGTAAGCTGGAAGCATCAGACTCGATCCTCGAATGGCGTCTGGGCAATTATCCGATTGGCGATAAAGATTCGCCAATTAGAAAAATAGTTCAGGTAACCCGTAATGAATCCCCGAACGTCTTGGATGAAGGTAAGATAAATAAAGGAAACCTTCTCGATACCGAAATTTCAGTCGAGCCCGAAGATGTTCTGGCACGGGCTATCCGCGTTTATATGGAGCAGTCGATACCCGACGATCGCGCATTAAGCAAAAAGGAAATAATCGTATGTCGGAATTGCGGACTCTCCAAGTCCGTCATTGATGATATCTGTGGCGAATGCGGAGTATCTGTCTCCGGGCTTGCGTGTGAAGTTTGCGGGATTTCCCGAGCAGTCTGGTCGCTTGAGGGGCAGGGATGCGTGGCTGGTAAACCGCATGTGTGGCCCAAATGCCAATCGCCGCAGGGACATGCCTGGAAAAAACCGCCAGGCTATAATGAACACAAAAGCTGTCCCGTGTATGGTGTCTTCGGTAATCGTCATAGCTGGGCCAAGCAGATAGGAGTTGGATTCGGTCGCGTTTTTGACCTTGCCGATTTGATTAAACATCGCTCCCCCGGACCGCCATCAAAAACAAAACTACCCAAAGATGAAGGCGGAATTGGAAAAGGACCATGGTTATCGCTTGTCAGGTTCGATGTTGGCCCCAAAAACTGCGAATTATCGAAAGATATGTTGCCGCCGGTGATTGTAATCAGAACGCCGGAAATGGGCTTACAGCCAAGCCTTATGAAACCATATATCGAATTTTTGTTAAAAGCCATTTCGCTCATGTCAAGCCAACTGGCCGCCGAAAAGGCGGCTAAGCAAGGGTTGATCGATCCCCTGGTTACCAAGGCCCTAGGGCGCCCCTGGAATATCTGGGAATGGCCTCTTCAGGTATTTCAATTTGGGGCTCAAGGAAGCTGTAGTACGCAAGATGAGTATAAGCCTGGCAAAATAGTAAGTGTTTTCGCCAGCGTATATGTTGGGGTTGATTTAGATAGAACTGGCGACGCCTGGTCGACTATATCCTTATCTACACCGGCCGGACTTTACGATTTCGTCCGCAAAAAAATTACCGCCTTGAAAGATATTGAAGACCTGGAATATTATACTGGGCCCAATCCCGTAGTTGGCGGCTGGAAACAGAAATTCACAGCGGGAAATGTAACCCGAGAAAATCGAGTCGCGGCTGCCCAGGAAATCGCGGCGGAGATATTTCGCGCTCAAGCCAATAGCGGAAACTGGGGTAAATTAACGCTCAAGAAAGAGTTTATATACCGCGACCCCAATAGCCCATATGCCGAAAATGAACATGAAATAATCGAAAACACTACATTGCAGAAAACTCTGGAGATTACCTATCGCCTATATAAAGAAAAATTCAGCGCCGGCGGGGTTGTCGGGGTGGCGACGCTAACCGTATGTTATTTCGGAGGTGAAGAAGATAAAAAAGCCGCCGATGCTCTTGGATTATATTCTGTGGGAATGGAAGATTATCACGTTATTAGAGTATTACGAAACGCCTTCTGTCAGGGAATCTCGAAAAGCACTGATTACCCGATAGTTTTAAGCTGGCGAATTGACAGGGTTCAATGTGACCCTAAAACAATTGAAGCGAAATTGATTGAGGAATTTACGGCCTATATCAGGCGAGTAGATGAAGGCCCATCAAAAACGCCAACCGCTCTCTTAACCGCGGAAGAATACGCCGATATTATTATCTGGGGGCTAAAAGGACTAATCACAACTGTCAGGCCGGTTTGTGCCGATTGGAATTTTATCAACCACTACTGGCAAAAAGACGAAGAATGGCAGAAACGTCTGATGCGTCATTTCTGGTCATTTACATATACCGATCTACATAGTCAGTTTTTGGTGCCAAACCCATTTTATATAGAAATAGCCACCGATTTTTTAAAAGAACTCCAGAAAATGGAACCGGGCATTGCCGGCGTTAAAAATGATCAAATCAGAAAAGAAGTTATCAGGCTTGCCAAAGGAGTTCAAGAAACTTGGGAGTTTGAAGGAGTAAACAAAGCGGGATACCAGCGACAGGAGGGTGTCGCCCGACAGGAACAGCCGCTAAGAATTGAGGAAAAAGGCTACTATGGTCCTTCGGGAAATCCCACTAAGCTGAAAGCCGTGGAACTAATGAATTATATCGCGAAAAATTGTGGATTCGACAGCGGACGTACCCGAGGCGATAAACCACTCCTTAAAACATGGTTAAGACCAGGAAAATGGGGATTACCCCAAAATCCGGTCAAAGAAGCAACTACCCAGGATCTTACCGACAATTCAAGCCCCGCATTTGACGGTGCCTGTGTTGACCGTGCGCTTTACAAGTCATGCAATATGATGGCTCTTCAGACAATGGCCGGAAACTTATGGAAAACCTGCGAGCCTATTGAATTTTAGTAGTAATCATCTTAAAACCGCTATTTTAACATCAATCCGATCAATTTTATCGGCTATAGTAATTAAAATTAGGCCTGTATTGTTATACGGTCAACGTAGGGAACAAACTTGGTAGCGCTACGGGGAATCGAACCCCGGTTTGATGGCTGAGAACCACCCGTCCTAGGCCACTAGACGATAGCGCCTTGTTTCTAATATAAAAACGGCCCGACAGGAGTCAAGCCGTTTGTTTTTCTATCATGGAATAGCGTACATATCAAGCCGGAGATATCCAGCGCATAAGTTCAAGATGGAAATGATCTATCATATCAACATGAAATGGCGTTACTCTAACGGCGTAGCCAAACTGCCCGCTTTCATCGCAGGGTATAAAACCGCCGAATTTATAAACTCCCTGTCCGATTGGTCCCAACGGTTTCATTTCTTCGGAAATACCTTTTTGTATCTGATAGTCCGAATCGAGCTTTCCATAATAGATTTCGACTTTAACATCGGCCGGCGTTAAATCTCCCAGATAAATATCAGAATCGATTTCTAAAGCAAAACCAATATCGACCAGTTGCTGATGTGAATTTGCCTTGATTATTCTGACCGCATTCCATTTACTTCGGATATCTTTTTCCCAGCGCACGAGTGCCTTGGTTCGGGCAAAATTATCGACCGACAGCTTTTTCCAGTTACGATGCGCTTCGATATAAAACTTCTTCGAATATTCCTGTACCATTCTATTCGTGCTGAACTGCGGACACAGCTTAATCATAGAGTTTTTCATCATCGAAATCCAGTGACGAGGCACCGCGTCATGACCGCGTTCATAGAATAATGGAATAACGTCTTTTTCGATTATATCATATAGAGCCTTGCTTTCCACCTCATCCTGATACTCCGGATCATTGTATTCCTCTCCGGCGCCAATCGCCCAACCGGTGTCGCCCTTATATCCCTCGCACCACCAGCCATCGAGAACGCTCAGGTTCAATCCGCCGTTGGGAATCACTTTCATACCGCTCGTCCCGCTGGCCTCCAAAGGACGCCGAGGAGTGTTCAACCATACATCGACCCCCTGCACCAAATACCGGGCAACATTCATATCGTAATTCTCCAAAAACACTATATGCTGGCGAATATCTTCCGAGCGGGCAAAATGGACGATTTGCCTTATCAGGTCTTTGCCGCCATTATCTCGCGGATGAGCCTTGCCGGCAAATATTATCTGAACCGGGAAATCTTTATTGGTCAGGATTCTTTTTAATCGCGCTTGGTCGCGAAGCAACAGCGTTCCCCTCTTATAAGTAGCGAATCTTCGCGCAAAACCGATTGTTAGATATTCGGGATTGAGTACTTCCATCGCCGCTTCAATCTCTCTGGCAGGAGAACCTCTCCGCCTCAATTGATCGGAAAGACTTGCCCTGGTAAAAGCCACCAGACGTTCGCGCCGACGTTCATGGATACGCCAGAGTTCGATATCGGGAATTCTTTTAATATTCTGCCAGACCGTCTGGTCACCCGGATTTTTAAGCCAATTCGGGCCGAGATACCTGTTAAACAGCTCCGCCATTTCAAATGAAATCCAGCTCCGGGTGTGAATGCCATTGGTAACATGGCTGATAGGAACTTCATCCAGAGGTGCCTCCGGCCAGATAGACCGCCACATTTTACGTGAAACCTCGCCGTGAAGCTGGCTGACGCCGTTAGCGTAAGCTGTCGTGCGAAGCGCCATCAGAGCCATATTCAGCGGTTCATGCGAATTATTGGGATCGCGCCGTCCCAATGCCATGAAAGCGTCTCGCTTAATTCCGGCTTTCTCAAGATAATGCCCCAGATACTTATCGACCAGCATCGGGTCAAACTCGTCGATACCCGCCGGGACAGGAGTATGAGTCGTGAATATCGTTCCCGATTTAACAATTTCGATAGCTTCTTCTGTGCTTAAACCGTCAACTTCCTTGCGGTGGCGAATTCTTTCAAGAGCCAATAACGCCGCATGACCCTCATTTATATGGCAAACTCTTACATGATAATCCAGCTTGCGAAGCGCCAGCATGCCGCCTATTCCCAGTATAAGTTCCTGCTGAATACGCATCTCATTATCGCCGCCGTATAACTGATAGGTTATTTTTCTATCCCTGTCGGAATTTTCAGGAGTATTTGTATCAAGTAAAAATAAAGGGACTCTTCCAACTTGAACTTTCCAAATTCTACAATAGACCGAACGACCAGGGAAATGCACCTCTACCAGAATAAAATTGCCATCCTTATCAAGCATCGGCTTTATGGGCAAAGCGTTGAAATCGTTATCGGGGTATGTCTCCTGCTGCCAACCATCGGCATTTAGATACTGCTGAAAATATCCTTGCTGATAAAGCAGGCCGATACCCACCAGAGGTAATCCTAAATCGCTACAGGCCTTCAAGTGATCGCCAGCCAGTATACCGAGACCTCCAGAATAAATGGGAAGGCAATCCGTCAAGCCATATTCCATAGAGAAATAGGCCAACTTGGGAGCTTCAAATTTACCAAAATTCGACTCGAACCAGGATGGGCTTTCCATGTATTCTTTGTAATCAGCGTAAATCCGCTTCATCTCAGCCATGAATCCTTCATCATTGGCGGCTTGCGCCAGCATATCCTGGCTGATCGTCCCCAGCATCTTAACGGGGTTATGCCCCGAAGCGATCCACACATCGGAGTCAAGGCGGCGGAATAATTCAATGGTGGGTTGATTCCAGGACCAGTAGAGATTATAAGCGATTTCTTCCAGAACGGTTAACGGTTCCGGCAAGGTCGCCTTTACTTTGAATGATTTGTAAGCTTTCGGCATATTCCCTCTATTCTATGCGGCAATCACCATGTTGGTAAACAGAACGCCAGGCTACATAAATCGAGCCGACAAGTAAACTCGATTTACTTATTATATCGACAAAAGATTACTAAAGTTTGCCAGAATAATGAATTAGAATCGTAACGATCGTTACATCGGCAAAAATGGGCCAAAATCGGCGCCACCAATCCGCCCGATTTATTCCTTAACATCCCCAACATAACACCATAAATCGAAGCCAACAGCACTCCCCAGCCGCCGCCGGGAACACCCGGGTAATGGCATTATCCATATCCAAAAGATGTGAGCATTAAAGACAGAGTTATATTTCGATATATACTTTCCAATGAGGCCCAAAAGATACCTCTAAAAATCGCCTCTTCGGCGAGCGCGTTAAAGGCTGAAAATATGCATATTATCGGAATCAACAGGGGGCCATCGATTTTTTGAATATAACCCGCGAAACTGGCTTAAATCCGGGTTTGTAAATCGACTCCAGAAATATAAAGCGGTTGAACTTACAGCGACAATCAGACATATCCAAAATATCATCCCACTTTTTATCTTGCCATACTTTATCCAGCTTTTGTCGAGCCCGGGAGCTTTAAAAAAGATACTGATTGCAAAGAAAACCACTATCGCAATAATAATATTGATAAGCCAAATTGACTTGGTAATAGAAATCAACATTAATAGTTCAACAATTATAAAGAATAACGACATCCCAAATAACGGCGATTTAGTTTTATAGAAATATAAACCTATAAATAGTAAAAGGATTAATCCCAGGTAATGTAAAAATGGGTTTTGGGTTATCGGGTATATTCCAATGAGAATCAGGGTCGGGACAAGAAATGCTATCAAATCCAGATTTTTATTGGGAAACTTCGTCGTTGTCCTCTTCAACTACTTATATCACCAACCTTTCGGATTTTTCAAGCGCTAATCTTATCGCCTGGCCGTCTTTCTCGGTTCCGGGTTTGCCCGCCAAAGCAAACATAGCCTTCTTATAAGCCTCAACGCCAGGTTGTATAAACGGGTTATGCCCGGCCAGATAACCCGAAAGGGCAACCGACATTTCCATCATATAATAGAATTGCCCAATATTGAAAGCCGACCGTCTGGGAATATGAATAGTCATATTAGGGGTCCCGCCCTGGAAATGTGCATAAGCCGGACCCTCGATAACCAGCCTATTTAGATAATTCATGTCTGCCTTGCGGTCTGATAGGAAATTGAATCCATCGAGATTTTCCCGGTCTGGCGGTATCGGTACCGAATTGTCATGATTATCAAGACAAATGAATGTCTCTAATATGTTGCGGACCCCATCCTGTACCATCTGGCCATTGGCGTGAAGTTTCTCAGAATAAAGCGATGGCGACACCCACATTCCATATCCATTATGCCCTTCGCTTTCAGGGAATAACTGCTCCATCCAGCGAGCCAATTGATAAATGTGTGTCGAATTACAGGCTATGACCTCAATTCTTTTTCCCTTTTTAAA
>CAZTNJ010000075.1:0-14389 GCA_964614835.1 uncultured Ignavibacteria bacterium
CTTGTAAGCCAGTCCATCGATACCACCAAAATCCTGTCGATTCTCGAATGCCTGTAAAAATGCCGCCAGGCTTCGCTCGGATTCGCCAATCATAGCGAAATCTATATCGGGATAAGCGCATACATCATGGGGCATTATCGATGGATGGGCTCCGCCGACAATAACTGGAATCGCCTTATTAATTTCCTTAATCACCAGGGCTGATTTTAACACCGCCGGAAATCTCGATGAAAAAAAGCAGCTGATTCCGACCATTTCTGGCTTGATTTCGGCAATCTTGTTATGAAGCTGTTTATCGGTCAATCCAAAATGAATTTGGCCTTTGGATATCGTTTTTGGGGGCGCTTCAATGGCGGCATCCAGCCCGATTACATCATGACCGGCCCTTTTTAGAGAAGCGGCCAGGTATCCTAAGCCAAGCGGAAAAGATAGACCAAATCCCGCTTGTTTGGGCGCCGTGAAAGCGGGATTTAAAAGCAATATTCTCATCGACCCAAATATACCATAATTTGTAATAAAATAAACAGTTATGAGTAGTAATCGTCCCAAAGATTTTAAAGCGATTTTGCTTGCTAAAAATTTGGATGTTTGTTATTTTGCCAGCAAACAATAAATCGGGTAGGTGTTAAAATGGGTGAGTCAAATAAGAGCGTCGATGTGTTAGTAGATGAGTGGCAATTTTCCCGCAACGCGCGCGAACTTCAAAGTTCAATTATCAGGGAAATTTTAAAAGATTCCTCCAAACCTGGAGTTATTAATTTTGGAGGAGGTTTACCGGCCCCAGAATTGTTCCCTGTTGAAAAAATCCGCAAAGCCTGTGTTGATGTCATGGACAAGCATGCCGTGGATGCCCTTCAGTATGGTTTAACCACGGGCGTAAAAGAATTGCGCGAGCTTATTGCTTCCCGGATGCGCAAACAGGGCGTCGAGGTTACTACTGATTGTATCCAGATAACCGGCGGAGCCCAGCAGGGACTCGATATCGTCGGCCGCGCTTTTTTAGAATCGGATTCGGTGGTGCTCACCGAAACACCTACATACTTGGGCGCGCTGCAGGCATTTTCGTTTTACCGGCCAAAATTCGTATCTGTTGAAACGGATAACGATGGAATCATCCCTGAAGATGTCGACGAAAAAATGAAAAAATATCGTCCTCGCTTTATTTATGTAGTCGCCAATTTCCAAAATCCGACCGGCCGTTGTATTAGCAATAAAAGAAGAGAGGCATTGGTTGAAATCGCCCGTAAACATAAATGCCCGATTATCGATGATAATCCCTATGGCGAATTACGATTCAGCGGCCAACATCTGACGCCTTTGAAAGCTATCGGCCCTGATATTGTAATCGAATTGGGCACGTTCTCGAAAATTATATCGCCCGGTCTGCGTATTGGCTGGATATGTTCGCAGCCATCGGTACAGACGATTATCGAGCGTATGAAACAGGCCTGCGATTTACATTCTAACTCATTTACTCAGTATGTGATCTATGAATTCGCGGCCGCCGGACACCTTGACCCCCATATTGAGATGATACGATTAGCCTATTCGGAACGCCGCGATTTTATGGTTAATATGATGAAAAATCACTTTCCTAAAGGTACAACCTGGACCGAACCCCAGGGCGGACTTTTCCTCTGGGTTAAAGTAGCCGGAAATCTTAGTACTTCGGCGATGCTTAAGGACGCGATCGCCGCTGGTATCGCCTATGTTCCCGGTAAGTTTTTCTATAGTGAAAAAGCCGATGATTCGACTATGAGATTGAATTTCTGTAACGCCACGAACGCGAATATCGAGGAAGGAATTAAACGCTTAGCGAAGGTAATCGCTTCGGCCAAATAAATTTCCAAAAAACTTCATGAGCATTATAAAGTTGCCTTTTGTAAAAATGGAAGGCCTGGGTAATTCCTATATCTTTGTCCAGGCCGCCCGATTGCGAAATTTCAATTTATCTGATATTGCGCGGCAAATTTCCGACCAGTCCACAGGTATCGGGGCTGATGGGATTATCGTTCTGGATGTTCGAAAATCCCCTTATCGAATGCGGATATTCAATCGCGATGGTTCCGAGGCGCAGATGTGCGGCAACGGGATTAGACAGGCTGCTTTTTTCCTCAAGAAATATCACTTTAAAAACCAGAGCAAATTTGATATCACTACTGAAGCAGGTATTTTTCCGGCGGAAGTTATTTCGTCCAAAAACATTCAATCAACGGTTCGCGCTTCGATAGGAGCGCCTAATTTTACTCGCGCCGCCATCGGTTTGCCCGGTGTCAGAAAACTGGCATTTGGCATTAAGCTTAAAGTTGACCATAGAGAAATTACTGCCGATTGTGTCAGCGTAGGCAATCCGCATGCCGTTATTAAAGTTAATAATTTCGATTTTCCCTGGGCGGAAATCGGCGAAGCTATCGGCAATCATAAGATGTTCAAAGAGGGCATCAATGTGCATTTCCTGAAAATCGACAGGCCGTCGCAGTATAGCATGAGAATTTTCGAACGCGGCGCGGGCACGACCCTGGCCTGCGGCAGCGGCGCCGCCGCCTGTCTTGTTATTGGCGTGATGCGGGGATGGTTACACACCAAAGCGACTGCCGTGATGCCCGGCGGCAAACTTCAGCTTCACTGGGATATCGATTCGGGACGAATTATTCAAACCGGCCCGGCCAATATTGTCTGCGAAGGGGAGTATTATATTTGAGTATTAATCAAGATTTTTCAAATTACCGCCCCAATGCTGTAAAAGTTCATATAAGCAGTCTGCTTTCTGAGATTGGCGGGGTATCTGGATCGGATATCTATGACATGCTGGAAATTCCGCCGGATGAAAAAATGGGCGACTATGGCTGGCCCTGTTTTTCGTTGGCGAAAATTAAGCGTAAAGCGCCTCCCGCCATTGCCGCCGAAATTGCGGGACAGTTTAAACCCGATGCAATCCTCGAAAAAATATCTTCAGCTGGTCCATATCTGAATTTTACCCTTAATCGAACTTCCGTAATCCAATCCATTTGCGAAACCATATTCGCCCAAAAAGAAAATTATGGGTCGGCTAAAATTGGCTCGGGTAAAACTATCGTAATCGATTACTCCTCCCCCAATATCGCTAAACCGATGGGGATTGGGCATCTCCGTTCAACCGTAATTGGCGCCGCATTGAAGCGAATATATCAACATCTAGGTTATAAAGTTGTCGGCATCAATCATCTTGGTGATTGGGGTACTCAATTCGGAAAGCTTGTTGCGGCATATCAGCGATGGGCCGATACAAAGGCGATGGCCGATGATCCAATCAAAGAACTCTATCGCCTGTATGTCAAAATCCATGAGGAAGCCGAAAACGACCAATCTCTCGAAGATGAAAGCCGGGCAATTTTCAAGCGCCTCGAGGAAGGCGACCCCGAAATAACCGCGCTCTGGCAGAAATTTATCGCAATTAGTAAGCAGGAATTTAACCGGCTTTACGATTTGCTTGGTATCACCTTCGAATCAGAAGCCGGCGAATCTTTCTACAATGACAAACTTGAACAAACGGTGAACCTGTTAAAAAATAGAGGGCTAACAAAAATCAGCCAGGAAGCTCTCATTGTGCCTCTCGATGAATTCAAGCTCGAACCATTACTGCTCAAAAAACGTGATGGCTCATCGCTGTATGGAACGCGCGATCTGGCGGCGGCGATATATCGTCGCGAAACCTACAATTTCGACTTAATCCTTTACGTGGTTGGCGTTGCACAAAGCCTGCATTTTAAACAGCTATTTAAAACGCTCGAACTCGCCGGTTTTGAATGGGCGCAGGATTGCCGTCATATCAGTTTCGGCTGGGTAACTCTGGGCGGCGAAATGATGGCCACCCGTCGCGGCAATATCGTATTTCTCGAAGAGGTAATCGAACAGACAATTGCCCGCGCCCGCGCCATAATCAGCAAGGGCAATCCTGACCTGGAAAATCCCGATGAAGTCGCCCGTAAAGTTGGAATTGGGGCGGTTGTCTTCTCCGACTTATCGGTGCGCCGCGATACTGACGTATCGTTCGAATGGGAGCGGATGCTTGATTTCGACGGTCAAACCGGACCCTACCTGCAATACGCCCATGCGCGAATCTGCAGTGTAATCCGCAAATATGGCAAAGAGCCCGATGGTCAGGCGAATTATTCGCTGTTAAAATTTCCCGAAGAATTCGGGCTGGCGAAGAAGCTTCTGGATTATCCTGAAAAAATCAAATCGGCAGCTGAATTAAACGAGCCTTACATTATCTCGGCCTATCTTTTAGATTTGGCCGGCTTGTTTTCTACCTATTTTCAGAAATATAAATCGCCGGCCGATAAAATCATTTCAGACGATCCCGATCTGACAAAAGCTCGAGTTAACCTGGCCTGGTGCGTGCGGACCGTTCTAAAGTCGGGATTGAATATCTTGGGAATTGACGCTTTGGAAAAAATGTAGATTTATAATAAACTTCCCACACCAAGAATATTACACTATGGACAAACTCATAAAACCTGCTCACAAGCTTCGCGGAAGAATGACTCTTCCGGGGGATAAGACTATCTGTCATCGCGCCGCTATTCTCGCCGCTCTCGCCAAGGGCGATACGACTATAACAAATCCCAGTCCCAGCCACGAATTCAAATATACTCTTGACTGCCTTAGCCAATTCGGCGTTGGATGGGAATATAATGAAGCCGGTCATCTTGTTATCCATGGCCAGGGAATTGAAGGGCTTAAAAAGCCTGAATCGACTATTAATGCCGGTGATTCGAGCGTTACGGCCCGGCTACTGATGGGGTTGGCGGCCGGTTGCCCGTTCGAAACCGAAATCGATGGCACTCCGAAACTGCGAGCCCAACCGATGCTTCGGGTAATTGATCCGCTTCAAAAAATGGGTGCCGAAATCGAAAGCGATAATAATCATTTGCCTATTCGTCTTAAGGGCGGAAATTTGCACGCCGAACGTTATATTATGCCGCTTTCCAATTCGCAGGTAAAAGGAGCGGTTTTTCTTGCCGGTTTAAACGCCGAAGGTACGACTGAATTAGTCGAACGCTTTCAGAGCCGCGATCATATGGAAAGGCTGCTTAACTTTATGGGCGTCAGGTTCACCAAAGAAAATTTCAAACCGCCGGCTCCCAAAATCGCCGATGAATTCGAACGCCGATTAAAAAAAGCTAAAGGTATCGTCGATGACCTTCGCGGTGAAATGTTCAAACTTCCCGGTCGCCAATTACCCAATGGCGGTTTGACTATCGAAGTTCCCGGTGACTTATCGGCGGCGGCGATGTTTGTTGCGGCCGGCGTTCTGGCGCGTGGTTCGGATATTAAAATTGATAATGTCGGATTAAATCCCACCCGCCGCGGATTTTTGGAAATTCTCAGCAAAATGAGGGCTAATCTCAAATACGAAGTCGCCGCCATAAAAAATAATGAACCGTTCGGCTCTATTGCGGCCAGTTATGGACCATTGAAAGGGAGGCGGATTGTCGGGGAAATGATTCCAACTATTATCGATGAATTACCATTGATGGCGGTAATCGCCACGCAGGCGCAGGGGACTACCGTTATCCGGGATGCTTTCGAATTACGAAGCAAAGAAACAGATCGGATTAAGGCCGTAGTTTCTAATCTGCGTAAGATGGGCGCGAGAATCGGGGAGCTTGAGGATGGCATGGCAATCGATGGCGGCGCTACCCTTGAGGGAGCCGAAATAAACAGCTACGGCGATCACAGAATCGCTATGGCTTTTTCGATTGCCGGATTGGTTGCCCGCGGCGAAACCGTTATAAAAGATGCCGAATGCGTAGCAACGTCATATCCATCGTTTTGGGATGATTTGACGGTCATTTCCCAGCACTAACAGGGGTTTCAATTGCCGGAAAACATTCGGCCATCACGGTCTCTGGCGGATTTACTCAAGGAGGGAACCCGCCAGGGCATGTTCTCATTCTATTCCCTGTTTAAGGTTATGGCGCCGGTTTATATTCTTGTTTCAATTTTAAGATATTTCCATATACTCGATTACGTAGCCCGATATTTCGCACCGTTCATGAAATATGTTGGTTTACCGGGCGAAGCCGCCCCAGCCATGGTTCTCGGCTGGGGAATCAATATTTATGCTGCTATTGCCGCGTTCGCCGGCTTAGGACTAACCGCGCGCCAGGTAACGATACTCGGCGTGATGCTGGGCACATCCCATACTCTTTTTATGGAAACCGCTGTTGTCGGCCGTATGAAAGCCAGGCCGATTATCATTTTAATTCTTAGATTGAGCGTGGGGATCATCCTTGGGGTGCTTTTAAACATTCTACTACCGGAGAACCTATGAGCGAATTCATTATCCAAACAGGTATCGGATTGTTTAAACTTCTGGGATTAGTATTCATAATCGTCGTGCCCTTGCTGATTCTCCTCGAAGTGTTTCGCCATTATGGAATTCTCGAAAAGGTTATCGGATATGTATCGCCATTTACTCGGAAACTCGGGTTCGAAAACGAATCGGTTTTTCCCGTTATCGCGGGAATATTGTTCGGTTTATCCTATGGGGCTGGAGTTATTATCGGCGAAACGCAAAAGGGCAGAATTAGCGGTAATCAGGCGTTTTTGATCGCGGTCTATCTCGGATTATTTCATGCAGTGATAGAAGATACCCTGCTTTTTACTACTCAAGGGGCGATCTGGTGGATACTTATAGGAGTCAGGTTTATGGCTTCTACATTAATTACCGCTTTCATCGGATTCTGGTTGAGAAGACGGATTTTATGAGCAGCGTTAGTCGTGGCCAAAAAGGGGAAAAGTTGGCCGAGGAATATCTGATATCGCGAGGTTATGCTATTCTGGCCAAAAACTGGCGGGGTGTCAAAGGCCAACGCGCCCCGGAAATCGACCTGATTGCCAAAGAAAACGAGACTATTGTTTTTGTCGAAGTTAAAACCGCATTCACACCCAAATTTGGTTCTCCAGCATACTGGATCACCGAATCCAAACGCAAGAGGTTAATCGCGGGAGCCCTGGCCTATATTTCACAGAATTTGTCCGATTCGGCTTCTTTTCGGTTCGATGCTATTCTAATAGATAACCGCGCTCAAAAACCAATAATAAAACATATAGTCAACGCTTTTATGGCTGATTATCAATAAGCGGTGACTCAACGCGTGTCGATAGTATTATCTATGACCTGTCTTAGCGAATCCTGCGATATATCCTCGTAACCTTTAAGCCGCTCCACGATTTCTTGATAAATCGCCAGTTGAACTTTGGGGTTGTTTTCGAATCTTTTCTGGATTTTTATCATGAATGTCCTGTCCACGTCGTATTTTTTAAAAATGGCCGCTGCCAGCGGCTGATAGTTATCAGGGGCGCCCTGCGATTTCCAGTAAGCCAAGCTTAGGTCTACATAGATATTTACAAATTTATCACGATCGCTATCGCCATTTTTATCAATGCGGCCGCAAGCGGCGTATAATAAGATCGCAGCCATAATGCCAATAATAGTTGACTTCCGAACTTTCCCGACAAATGAAATCAGTGACTTCACGATGTAATTAATGGTTGTTATGTGTTTCATAAAGCTAAGGGCGCGGTTTTCCGCGCCCTTAAATCATGCTTTGGCAAATTTCCGTTTTGTCGTCTGATTAAATTTTCCTAAGCGCCCGATGTATTTTGGGTGTAGTTTTCGATTTTTGCATTTTCAATCATCGCCTTGAACCAACTCTGCCAGACATCATTGCGCTTCTTAATGAAAGCGCTATTATAAAGCGAATCGGAAATAGCGGCAAATCTGGTCATATCGGCTGGCGTGTGCGAAACGAATTCAAGCAGATAACAGCCGGTTTGTCCTTTGACTGGCTTACTAAACCTATTTGTTGCCGAAAGCGTAAAAGCGGCGCCGATAAACGCCGGGTCGCTGCCGATATTTTTCACGAATTCATAACGAGCGAATGGATCGGTTGTCGTTACTGGCATATTGTATTTAGCGCCAAGCATATCAAGATTAAGCCCCTGGCTCATCATTTCTTTATACATGGCTTCGCCTTTGATCATTGCCTTTTCGGTAATCTTCTCATTTCGAAGCGTCCGGGAAATTTGCTCTTTGACCTCATCTAATGGTTTGTATCCGGCAGGTTTCTTGGTGCCCGGAGTTGCGACAAAAAGCGCTCTCTGGGTTTCAACAACATCGCTGATGGTCCCGGCTTTCCCCTCAAAAGCGATTTTATTGAGTTGAGGATTGTTACCGATACCAGGTATGCTGGCTCCTTTGGCAAACGGTTTTGTCTCCTGCACGGTCAGGTTTAATTCCTTAGCCCCCTGATCCAGATTGCTGCCCAAAGCTGCCTGGCGAAGTTTTTCCGCCTGATCTTTATGCATCGCGAGGGATTTTTCCGACATTGCTACTTTAAGCAGAATATGGCTTGCCTGTATCTGTTCCGATGCTGGCGCCGATGGATCTTTGGGGTCTTTTTCCATCTTACGGCCGGTTAGCTTTATAATATGCCAGCCGAATGTCGATTGCACCGGCTGAGAGATATCACCGATATTTTTCAAATTGAAAGCCGCTTCCTCGAATGGTTTAACCATGCGGCCTTTACCAAACCATCCCAGATCGCCGCCATTGGCCGCCGAATTATCCTGACTGACTTCCTTGGCCACTTCAGCGAAATTTTCTCCGCTAATAACGCGATTATAGATTTGTAAAATCTCATTCTTGACCGAATCAGCATCGACTTGAGTTGGCGCTTTATTAATCTGAACATAGCGCAAGGTAGCGGTCTGATCGACTTTGTAATTGTTTTCTTTATCGGCCTCATATCTGGCCTTAATCTCATTATCAGTCGGTTTTATGTCGGATGTATCGATATTGGCAGCCGCGATGAAAAGATATTTCACCTGAATTTTCTCGTTCTGGGTAATGTATTCGTCTTGCACCGCCGATTGCGGTACTACGGCGCTGGCCGTCACCAGTTCCTGAAGTTTATATGTCAATACCTGGGATCTGACCGATTGTTCAATACTCATCAATATTTGCTCGGCGCGCGGGTCAGTAGCATTGGCCAAATCCTGGATGTATTTTTGATATTTGCTCATATCGAATTGGCCATTAGTTTGAAACTCCGGCACCTTTTGAAACTCCGGCGGGGCCACTACGCCGACATATTGGGCCAATTCTTCATCGGTAACTATAACCCCATTGTCTCTTATCTGTTGGCCAAGAAGCGCTTCATTAACAAGGCCATCCCAGGCCTCCTGGCGGATTCTTGATAATTGCTCTTCATTTGGTTCCGGACTTGTTTTTAACAGCTCCTGGTATTTGTTCTCATAAGCGCGGTAGTAAAATTCATAAGAAATTTCCTGATCGTTAACTTTACCAGCAACATTGGGATTGCGATTCTCTTTGCTGGTAAATTCCATTCCCCAGGCAAAAATAATCGTTCCGACAAACGCCAGGATTACTATTAGGTAAACGGGTTTCGCGGCATTCCGCATTGTCTTCATCATAAGGGGCCAACTCCTTTAACTTGTTCAGGTCGATATTTTATCGACAAACAATGCCTAAATATTAACATAACACAATAATCAATAGATTTTCATTTATCAAATAAAATTCATCACTTGACCGCTATTTAATATTAGAGTTATTATAGAAATATGAAAAATCTAATGACAAAATTGCTGTTTGGGTTGCTTGCAACTCTGGTTGGTTCATCGCAACTCCATGCTCAACAATATCTTTGGCCCCTCAAGCTTGAGCCAGAACTGTCATCCCGATTCGGCGATTGCCGGTCCGGCCATTGGCATTCGGGTATAGATTGTCGAACTCGCGGCCAAACCGGTTTTAAAGTTTACGCGGTGGAAAGCGGGCATATTTTTAAGGTCAGGGTAGGCTACTGGGGGTACGGCAAATCGATGTATCTTAAACTGAATGATGGTAATATCGTTGTTTACGGTCATCTGCAAGGTTTTACGCCTGAAATCGACCGGGTAGTATTTAATCAACAGATGAGTCAGCAGAAATATTATCAGGAAATCGAATTCAAACCCGGCCAGTATCCATTTCGCAAAGGGGATGTAGTCGCTATCAGCGGGCAGTCCGGTGTTGGTTATCCGCATTTACACATGGAAATCCGCGACAAAGATAATATTCCAATCAATCCTCAAAAATCATATTACTCTTTGCCCGATGAAGCTTCTCCGATTGTCGTAAGATTGGCGATCAAGCGTTTCCATGAATATGGAATCAATAATTACCACGATATCGAATTTGTCCCGGTAGCAGGAAAAAACGGCCAATATCAAATCGCCGATACCATAGCTATCTATGGCCAGACCGCATTAGCGGTCAACGCTTATGACCAGAGCGGCGGATTCAGCTACGGTATATATAGCGGAAGTATGTTTGTCGATGGCGGCCAGGTTTTCGCTTTTGCGCGCGACAGCCTGAACTATCTTACCGGTTCGCAAATAAACTATGTAAACGATAATGAACTGCAATCGTTGATAGGCGATCAGGGCAATTCCGATGATGATCGCGGGACTTTTTATCGACTATATTGCCAACCGCACGATGAGCAAACGTTTTATGGCGAATATCGCTTCCCCGATGGCCTAATCAACGGCGATAATCTTGATAATAGCGCGCATAAAATCGTGATAACCTTATCTGATATCCAAGGAAATGTCAGCAAAATCCGCCTATATATAAAAAAGGCGACTCTGCCCAAACCGGGATTCCGGCGTTTCAATAAATATTCCAAAGAAACCAACATAGTGATGGATAAAATTACCGATGACACTGGATTTGAAGTGCAAATCTGCCGCACCCACAGCGCCGGATACCAGAATATCAGCTGTCGATACGATCGGGCGAAAAATGTCTTAAGCGCGCCCGCGGTTGGAAATTGTAAAAATCTCCGAATCCGCGCGGTAAACAAATCAGGAGAATTTTCTCCTTGGTTAGTTATTGACCCCGACATAAAAAAACAGCGGATAACGAAATACGCCGATTACTGGGATTTTATAAATATTAAGCAAAATGCCGAACAACCGTTCGATCGCTTATTTAACGCGATTATAGAGAAAAACAATTTTAACGATAGTATCTGGCAGGGATTGGCGGATATCCGTAATTGGAACGAACCGATTAAATCGACATGTCCTGATAATAACTGCGAGCAACTAACTTATTTTTGCGATTCGGGCGCGATATTGCGCTCGCCGGATTCGCTAATCTCCCTCGAAATCGAAAAGAAAAACCTTTACGGAAGGACTATCGTTAACATATCATCGTTACACCGTCGAAATGAAAACCTCTATGCTTTCGAAATCGGTCCTGACCAACTGTTATTTAATGGAACTGCCAAATTGAATGTCAATACGGGCGGCCTGACAATTGATCCTAAAACAACATCTTTGTATGTAAAATGGGGCTCTCGCTGGTATCACAGGGCGGGTATAATAAACGCCAGGGCAAGTTGTACAATCAGTGGCGGCGGTGAATTCGCGTTTTTAACTGACAGCAAACCGCCGACAATAAGCGGGTTATCCCCGGCCAATGGAGTATCTATTCGTAATGCCAGGCCATTGATAACCTGCAAGGTCAGCGATAATCTTTCCGGTATCAGTCGTGAATCGCAACTCGGAATGTTTATCGATAACAAATGGGTACCCGCCGATTACGATATCACCACTGGAATATTCTCTTATCAGGTTAACCAGCCTCTGAAAGCAGGAGAGCATGAAGCAACCATCAAGATTATTGATAATCAGGGTAACGTGGCAAGCGTTACCACTAAATTCAAAATCCTGGGCAAATATTGATGATTCCGCTTAAGGATAATATTCCTTCTCGTTCGTTTCCATTTATAACGGTGACGTTGCTATTGGCCAATATCGCGGTCTATGTTTATCAATTGACGCTTGGTTCCGCCGAAGAGCCATTTCTCTGGAAATACGGCGCGGTCGCATCCGCGATTACGACTCTTCAACCAGTCAATCCCGCTTCGACCCTATTTCCCTGGTTTACGTTGTTCACGGCTCAGTTCGTTCATGGGAGTATCTGGCATCTCGGCGGCAATATGCTTTTTCTATGGATATTCGGCGACAATGTAGAAGACAGGTTAGGCCATTTCCGCTTTTTGATATTCTTTCTTGTCTGCGGTGTGCTGTCGATAATCGCGCAGGTGATAGTGAATACGGATTCAGCCGTGCCGTTGATTGGAGCGTCAGGAGCTATCGCGGGCGTGATGGGGGCGTATATGGTTCGTTTTCCTCGCGCCCGAATATTGGTTTATTTCTATTTTACGGCTATTTGGGCGCCCGCTCTGTTATTTCTGGGTCTCTGGTTTATTTTTCAACTGATTGTGGCGGCTCCCAGTATCAGCCAGAGCGGCGGCGTTGCCTATTTCGCGCATATTGGCGGTTTTGTGGTGGGAATGATTTTGTTTAAATTAATGGAAAAATCTTGAACTGAACTGCTTTAATGATTTTGTTGTTGTATTATGATGACTAATAAAGAATTTTCCAGATGCGGTCGATGCGGCAAGCGGCTTAGGAAAGGCGGCGATAATTATCGCCTTGCTTGTATTATCGCGTCTCATTTCGATGGCTATCTTGACGCGACGGCGGCCAATCGCGAGCCGGCGGACCTGCTTTCAGAAATCGCCGAATCGGATCTAAGCGAGGATGAGTTAACCGAACAGGTATATTTCAAGCTTGAACAACTTCTCTGTTTCGATTGCCGCTCCGAAATCGTGGAATACTTGAAAAGGAAAGAATAAGTGGACGGCTCCGATTTCGTACATCTTCATAACCACACGATGTTTTCGCTTCTGGATGGCGCAATTAAAATTCCCCATATGCTAAAAACCGCCGCCGATATGGGAATGCGTTCGCTGGCCATTACCGACCACGGCAACCTTCACGGCGCAATAGAATTTTATATGCAGGCGAAAAAACATCGAATTAAACCGATTATCGGTATTGAAACTTATATAGTTCCGCACGACCGGACCATGAAAAGATCCGTACCGGGTGTGCCCGATGGTGGTTATCATCTGATACTTTTAGCCAAAAATATCCAGGGATTTAAAAACCTGATAAAACTGTCATCGGCGGCGTTTCTTGAGGGTTTCTATTTCAAGCCCCGAATCGATAAGGAGATTCTCGCCAAGCATTCGGAAGGACTCATCGCCCTCACCGCCTGCTTGAAAGGGGAATCGGCGTTTGCGGCTTTACGGGACGGCGAAGAAGCATCCGAAACGGTTATCAGAAGCTACCTCGATATTTTTGATAGAGAAGATTTCTATTTGGAGATTCAAGATCATGGAATCGCCGAGGAAGCCACTGTAAGGGCGATTTATAAGCGGCTCGCTCAAAAGTTCGGGCTGGGCCTGGTGGCCACCAACGATTGTCATTATCTAAAACGCGAACACAGCGCCGCCCATGACGCTCTGCTGTGTATCCAGACCGGTAAGGTGGTTGCGGACCTTGATCGAATGCATTATACCACCGACCAGCTTTATCTGAAATCGACCGAACAGATGAAAGAATTATTTGGGGCGACTCCCGAGGCAATTGAAAACACGCTTAAAATTGCCGAAAGGTGTAATCTCGAACTTGAACTCGGTAAAAATCTCGTACCGAAATTTCAGTTACCGCAAGGATATGAATCGGACGATGAATATCTTAAATATGTGGCTAACCTTGGGCTGTCAAAACGCTATCCAAAAATCACCGAAGGTATTCAGAGTCGCCTTGATTATGAATTGAAAGTTATCAAGCAAATGGGATATTCCGGGTATTTCCTGATTGTAAAGGATTTTATCGATTTCGCCAAGAATAACGGGATTTCGGTGGGGCCGGGCCGTGGTTCCGCCGCCGGATCTATTGTTTCATATAGTCTGGGAATTACCGATATCGATCCTATCGAATATAATTTGCTGTTCGAGCGCTTTCTAAATCCAGAACGTATCTCCATGCCCGATATCGATATCGATTTCTCCGATCGCGGTCGAGACCGGGTTATCCAGTATGTAACCGAAAAATACGGCCGCGAAAATGTCTCGCAGATAATCACGTTCGGCACGATGGCGGCGCGGGCGGTTGTCCGAGATGTCGGACGAGTTCTATCTATTCCCTATGGAGATATGGATAAAGTCGCCAAGATGATTCCCGAAGAAATCGGCATGACCCTGGAACGCGCTCTAGAAATTTCCGCCGACCTGAATGAGCTAAAACAAAAAGATGAGAAAATTGCGCAGGTTCTGGATTACGCCGCTGTACTGGAGGGCCTGGCCCGTCACGCCTCAACCCACGCGGCCGGCGTAGTGATTGCCCCCGCGCCCTTAACCGATTTCGTCCCGCTTTATAAGTCCAACAAAGATGAAATTACCACCCAATTCGA
>CAZTNJ010000076.1:0-14381 GCA_964614835.1 uncultured Ignavibacteria bacterium
AGGGTGGCCGCACTGTCGGCGCCGGCGTTGTCAGTGAAATTATAGAGTAGGTATAACATGCCAAGAGAGATCATTTCATTAGCCTGCAGCGACTGTAAAAACAGAAACTACAGCACGATGAAAAACAAAAAAAAACACCCGGATCGGGTTGAATACAAAAAGTATTGCCCGTTCTGCGGTAAGCACACTGCTCATAAGGAAACAAGATAACCGTAGGACAGTAGCTCAACTGGTAGAGCACCGGTCTCCAAAACCGGCGGTTGGGGGTTCAAGTCCCTCCTGTCCTGCCAGGAAAAGTGTATGATAAATAAAATAACAAAATTCCTTAAAGAGGTTAGACAGGAATTAACCAAGGTAGCCTGGCCATCCAAGGAAGAATTGCGAGATTCGACGATTGTCGTAATTGTGCTTTCGATTTTGCTTTCGGCGTTTATAGGCGTGGTTGATTTTGGCCTGTCAAGGATCACAACTTTAATATTGAGGTAATCGTATGGCTAAAAGGTGGTATGTAGCCCATACCTACTCAGGCCATGAATACAAGGCCAAAAAATACCTCGAAAGCGCGAGCGTAACCCAGAATCTAACCGATTGCTTCGGTCAGATACTTGTGCCGACCGAGGAAATCGTGGAAATGAAACAGGGGAAACGTTCAACCTCGGTAAAGAAATTTCTTCCGAGTTACATTCTCGTGGAAATGGAATTAACCAAGGAAACGCAAAACCTGGTCACTTCGACTCCGGGAATCACCAATTTCGTGGGGGCATCGGGCAAACCGGTACCTTTACGGGATAGCGAAGTTACGCGAATTTTGCAGCAGATCGATAGGTCGAAAAACCGCGACGTGCTCGATATCCCGTACAAAGTCGGTGAGGCGGTTAAGGTTGTCGATGGTCCGTTCTCCGATTTCGCCGGTACGGTCAGCGAGGTTAATCCCGAACGCCGTAAGTTAAAAGTCATGGTATCGATTTTTGGACGACCAACGCCGGTCGAATTGGATTATCTCCAGGTAAGATCACTTTAAGGGAATAATAATAAGGAGCTTCAAGCAGTGGCTAAAAAAGTCGTTGGCATGGTAAAATTGCAAATAAACGCGGGCAACGCGACACCTGCCCCGCCCGTTGGACCGGCTCTGGGTCAGCAGGGCGTAAATATTATGGAATTTTGCAAAGCATTCAATTCGCGTACTCAATCGCAGGCCGGCCTTATTATTCCGGTAGTGATTACGGTATACGCGGATAAATCATTTACATTTATTACGAAAACACCACCGGCTTCGGTGTTAATTAAAAAAGCCGCCAAAGTCGAAAAGGGTTCCGGCGAACCGAACAAAGCCAAGGTTGGGCGCGTAACTCGGGCTCAGGTGAAAGAAATCGCCCAGCTGAAGATGCCCGATTTAAACGCCAATACAATTGAAATGGCCGAAAGAATGGTGGCGGGAACCGCTCGCAGTATGGGAATCGATGTAATCGATTGATCTTTGCGGTCAGCATAAAATAAGGAGTAGCTTTGAAAAGAGGTAAAAAATATAACCAGGCCGCGGCCAAGGTTCAAAAAGGCAAGGCCTATATTTTAAATGAGGCCGTAAAGATTTTGCGCGAGTCGGCAGGCGCCAAATTCGATGAAACCGTCGAAATCGCGTGCCGCCTCGGCGTTGACCCAAAGAAAGCGGACCAGATGATTCGCGGTACCACCGTTCTTCCGCACGGCACCGGCAAAACTATAAAAGTTCTGGTTCTCACGAAGGGCGAAAAAGCGGCAGAAGCTAAATCGGCGGGCGCCGATATGGTGGGTGGCGATGATTATATCGAAAAGCTTCAAAGTGGTTGGTCGGATGTTGATGCTATCGTGGCGACTCCAGACATGATGGGCGCGATTGGGCGTTTGGGCAAAATTCTCGGTCCGAAAGGCTTGATGCCTAATCCTAAATCGGGTACTGTCACTCAAGATGTGGCCAAAGCCGTAAAAGACCTGAAAGCCGGTAAGATTGAATATAGGGTTGACAAAACCGGCAACGTTGCCAGTCGTATCGGCAAGATGTCTTTCACGGATGATCAAATTTTGGAAAACGCAAAAGTATTCCTGGCAGCAATCGTACGAGCCAAGCCGTCGACTGCCAAGGGCACTTATTTGAAAAATGCATCGTTATGTTCGACCATGGGGCCGGGCATCAAACTTGATACCGCCGAAATACTGGCGCTGGGTAGGTAAGATTTATGCCAACGCAAGCAAAATTAGATAAAGTCGCGGCTATTAAAGAAAAGCTCTTGAAGGCGAAACATATTATCGTTACGGATCATACCGGTATAAATGTGGCCGATATGACCATGCTTCGCCGCGACCTTCGGAAATCAAACGCCGAAATGAAAATCGCCAAGAACACGCTCTTTAGAATTGCCGCCAGAGAAGCGGGATTAGAGGAACTCAGTAAACAATTTTCCGGCCCAACATCGCTTGTTATGGGCTTCGATGAACCAGGGGCGCCTGCCAAAGTGGTTTTTGACCTTAACAAGAAAATCGAAAAACCAAAAATTAAAAGTTATTTGCTGGAAAGCCAGCTATTGGGCCTCGAGGATTTCAAAAAAATCGCTCAGCTTCCGTCGCGCGATCAGGTATTGGCGATGCTGGTTGGAACCATCAACGGCCCAATTACCAATTTCGTGATGACGTTAGAGGCGGTTATTAGGAATTTTATCGGCACGGTCGATGCTCTAGCAGAGAAGCGAAAAGAGTAAGCGCGAATTTTTAGTGAAACCAACGCTTTAATAAATGGCGTTAAGATAAATACGAAAATAATTGTTTGTAAATATTGAAACAAGAAGTAGAGGTTCAAGATGAGTGAAAAAGTTGATCAAGTATTTGACATCATTAAAGGGATGACTGTAATCGAACTTTCAGACCTTTCGCAAAAGATGCAGAAAGAATTTGGTGTTTCAGCGGCAGTGGCGGCCCCGGTCGCGGTAGCAGGCGGCAGTGCGGCGGCTCCAGCTGAAGAAAAAACCGAATTTAACGTAGTAATCGAATCGGCTGGCGATAAAAAGATTCAGGTTATTAAAGTTGTACGTGAATTGACCAATCTCGGACTCAAAGAAGCCAAAGACCTGGTTGATGGAGCCCCTGGTGTCGTTAAGGAAGGTGTAACAAAAGAAGAGGCTGAAGCGATTAAGGCGAAGCTTCAAGAAGCCGGCGCAACTATTACCATTAAATAGCATAGGGGGAAACCCCAGGGAGGGTCCGAGTGATCTCCAAAAACGGAAACAAACGCGTTTCGTTTTCTAAGCTGGAGACGGTGTTGGATTTGCCCCATCTGGCGGCAATTCAAACCGACCCCTTTGAGGATTTCTTGCAGGCCAAAACCGACCCCGATAAACGGGAAAATCGGGGTCTGCAAGCTGTCTTTTTACAGATGTTTCCAATAACGGATGTTCAGGAGATTTATTCTCTTGAATTTGTCCGCTATATTATTGAACAACCGCGATACACAATCGAGGAGTGCCAGGAGCGCAATATGACGTTCGGCGCTCCGTTAAAGGCGACATTGCGGCTGGTTACACGGGAAGGCGGAGAAGGGGCAAGTTCCAAGGTAAAAGATATTATCGAACAGGATGTTTTCCTTGGTGAATTGCCGCTGATGACCGAACGGGGCACATTTATTATAAATGGCGCCGAGCGTGTCATCGTAAGCCAGCTTCATAGATCTCCGGGCGTGTTTTTCGATGAGGAGGTCCATCCAAATGGCAAAAAGCTTTTTTCCGCCAGGATTATTCCTTATCGCGGCTCGTGGGTTGAGTTTACGCTTGATGTCAACGATATTATGTTCGTTCATATCGATTCCCGTCGCAAATTGACAGCGACAACATTACTAAGAACGATTGGATTTTCCAGCGATGCCGACCTGCTTAAGGAGTTCCATAAGGTAGTCGAGGAATCATTTTCGGCCAAGAAAGCGCCGAATAAATTTATCGATCGCTATACCGCCGAACCGATTGCCGATCCGGAAACTGGCGAAGTTTTAATTGAGGCTGCCGAACAGCTTACCGAAGAACATATTGCCAAACTGGTTGAGCGTAAAGTCTCCAGTATCAAATTACTCGATATCGATTTGTCCAAAGAATCGCCGGTGCTTCCGAACACGATTGCCAAAGATAAAAAAGATAAAATCCGGTCAGCGGAAGACGCTCTGAACCGGCTTTATTCTCTAATCAGGCCGGGCGATGCTCCAACTTTAGAAATGGCGCAAGCCTTGTTGGAGAAGTTGTTCTTCAACCCTAAACGTTATGATTTAGGCGATGTCGGTCGTTATATGATCAATCAGCGTTTGGGTTTGAATATTCCGATTGAACAGACCGTGCTCGATAAAAAAGACTTCATTTCCATAGTCAAATATTTGTTGGAATTGCGTAACGGTACCGGCGAGGTTGACGATATCGATCATCTGGGCAATCGCCGCGCCCGTACTGTTGGTGAATTATTGGGCAGTCAATTTTCGGTTGGGTTGATGCGCATGGCCAGGACTATCAAAGAAAGAATGAGCCTGCGCGACGCCGAATCGCCGACTCCACAAGAACTGGTTAACGCCCGAACGGTCTCGTCTGTTATTGATACCTTCTTTGGCTCATCCCAGCTTTCGCAATTCATGGATCAAACGAATCCGCTTGCTGAGATGACTCATAAGCGTCGTCTTTCGGCGTTGGGGCCGGGAGGTCTAACTCGTGAACGCGCCGGATTTAAGGTCCGCGACGTTCATCATACGCATTATGGCCGTATGTGCCCGATTGAGACGCCGGAAGGTCCGAATATCGGTTTGATAACTTCGCTGGCTTGCTATGCCAGAATCAATAAATATGGCTTTTTGGAGACGCCTTATCGCAAGGTGATAAATGGAAAAGTCACAAATCAAATCGAGTATCTTACTGCCGATATCGAGGATCGCCATATAGTCGCTCAAGCTAATGAGCCTATCGATAGTCATGGTAGATTCGTGAATAAAATTATCAATGCCAGGAATCGAGGCGATATCTTACCGGTGCCCCCGGAAGAGATACATTATATGGACGTGGCCCCTACGCAATTAGTATCGATAGCGGCGGCCCTGATTCCTTTCCTTGAGCACGATGACGCGAACCGCGCTCTTATGGGATCAAATATGCAACGACAAGCGGTGCCGTTACTGGTAACCGAGTCGCCGATAGTCGGTACGGGTATTGAAGACAGGGCGGCCATCGATTCATTCGCCGTAATCACGGCCCGCCGCGGCGGTATTGTCGAATATGTCGATGCCACTCAGGTGATAATCAGGCCATCAACCAAAGATGAGGAAGACTCACTGGAGATGATGGAATTCGACGAATATCCGATGCAGAAATTTGCTCGTTCCAATCAGGATACCTGTATCAGTTATCGTCCCATTGTTCAGATTGGACAGAAAATCAGCGCTGGTCAACCTATTGCCGACGGTCCAGGTACGGATAAGGGCGAAATGGCGCTTGGAAGAAATGTCTTGGTCGGCTTTATGCCGTGGCGCGGTTATAATTTTGAAGACGCCATAATCGTTTCGGAGCGCCTGATTACTCAAGATGTTTTTAGTTCGATTCATATCGAAGAATTCGAGCTTCAAGTTCGCGATACTAAACGTGGCGCGGAGGAAATCACTCGAGAAATCCCCAATGTCTCGGAAGAGGCTCTGGCAAACCTCGATGAGCGCGGCATTGTAAGAGTAGGCGCCGAAATCGAGGCCGGCGATGTTCTAGTGGGCAAAGTTACTCCAAAAGGGGAAACCGAGCTTTCGCCGGAAGAAAGATTATTACGAGCCATATTCGGTGAAAAGGCCGGCGACGTGCGCGATGCCTCGCTTAAAGCGCCACCCGGGATGAAAGGAATCGCGATTGATACTAAGCTGTTTTCGCGGAAAAGCCGTTCCGAGGAAGCCAAGAAACAGGAACGCGCCGAAATTTCGAAAATAAAAAAGAATTTCGCGAAACAGATAGATTATATAATTGAACTTCGTAACAAGAAACTCGGACGGCTACTCTCCGGGCAGACTGCTCGCACAATTAAGGATGATAAGGGAGAGGTGTTTGCCAAAGCCGGAACCAAGATTAAGGAAGATACATTCGATAGTTGTATCGCCTATAATCTTGTTACTGATAACGGTTTTGTCGCAGACGAAAAGTTGAACAAGAAAGCCCAGAAACTCTGCGCTCAGGCAAATCTGATGATTCAGAAAAAGCAAGCCCAAATGGATATCGAAATCGACAAAGTGCAGAGAGGCACCGAATTGCCGCCGGGTGTGGTACAGCTTGTGAAAGTCAAGATAGCCACCAAGCGGCATCTCTCGGTCGGTGATAAGATGGCTGGCCGTCACGGTAATAAAGGCGTAATCGCCAAGATTGTACCTGTCGAAGATATGCCATATTTGCCGGATGGCACGCCATTGGATATTCTCCTCAATCCGCTCGGTGTTCCGTCAAGAATGAATGTCGGGCAGTTGCTCGAAACACATCTTGGCTGGGCTGCCGATAAACTTGGCGTTAAAATAGCCACACCGGTATTTGATGGCGCGACCATTGAAGAGGTTAAGGATTATCTAAAAAAAGCGGGATTACCAGAAGACGGCAAGTCTGTTGTCTATGATGGTCAGACGGGAGAACCTTTCGACAAGGAAATTACGGTTGGCCAGATTTATATGATGAAGCTATCGCATCTGGTCGATGATAAAATCCATGCCCGTTCGATTGGGCCGTATTCATTAGTGACGCAACAACCGTTGGGCGGCAAAGCCCAATTCGGCGGTCAGCGATTCGGCGAAATGGAAGTCTGGGCCTTGGAAGCTTATGGCGCGGCTTATACTTTGCAGGAAATGTTGACAGTCAAATCGGATGATGTGTCTGGCCGATCGCGTATTTATGAGGCAATTGTAAAAGGCGAAAATCCACCGGAACCGGGCGTTCCGGAATCGTTCAACGTGTTGGTCAAAGAACTTCAAGCTCTTGGCCTTGATGTTGAACTTATAGAGAAATAGTAAATGTTGGGGGATACCTTTAATTTATCGCGAAGGAGACTTTAAGTGGTCGATCCTTTTGCCAAAAATCAGAAGAAGGCATCGGAATTTGCCGCGATGCGGGTGAAGCTGGCGGCGCCGGAGGCAATTAGGGAATGGTCGTTCGGCGAAGTCACCAAACCCGAAACAATCAATTATAGATCTTTCAAGCCGGAGCGCGATGGCCTGTTTTGTGAGCGGATTTTCGGACCGGTTAAAGATTGGGAATGCAATTGCGGCAAGTATAAACGAATTCGTTTTCGCGGAATTGTCTGCGATCGTTGCGGTGTCGAAGTAACGCAGTCTAAAGTGCGACGCGAACGCATGGGTCATATCGAATTGGCCGTGCCCGTTACACATATTTGGTACACACATTCATTACCATCACGAGTAGGATATCTTCTCGATTTATCCGTTAGGGAACTCGAGCGGGTGATATATTATCAATCTTACGTTATGATCGATCCGGGTAATACTTCCAAAAAGTATAAGGAAATCATTTCGGAAGAGGAATATATCGAACTTGAAGAATCCGGAAAACAATTCGTTGCCTTAATGGGCGCGGAAGCTATCCGTGAATTGTTGCGCGGGCTCGATATCGAGGAATTGGCGGTATCATTACGCGCCCAGGTTAAGGTCGAAACTTCGGCCCAGCGCAAACGCGATGTACTAAAACGCCTTAAAGTAATCGAGGCCTTCCGGCAGTCGGGCAATAAACCCGAATGGATGGTCATGAATATCATTCCGGTAATCCCTCCGGATTTGCGTCCGTTAGTGCCACTTGAAGGCGGTCGTTTCGCAACATCGGACTTAAACGATTTATATCGGCGCGTTATTAACCGCAATAACAGGTTAAAAAAACTGATCGAAATCAAGGCTCCGGAAGTCATTCTAAGAAACGAAAAACGCATGCTTCAAGAAGCGGTTGACGCCTTGTTTGACAATGGCCGCAGAAGCCGTTCGGTCAGGGGCGATTCAAAACGCCCGCTTAAATCTTTGTCGGATTTGTTAAAGGGGAAACAGGGAAGATTCCGCCAGAATCTGCTAGGCAAAAGAGTCGATTATTCCGGTCGCTCTGTTATTGTGGTCGGCCCGGAATTAAGAATACATCAATGCGGCTTGCCCAAGAGTATGGCTCTGGAATTGTTCAAGCCGTTCATTATTCACAAACTCGAAGAAAAAGGGTATGTCCAGACCGTCAAATCGGCCAAGCGGTTGGTCGAGCGGGAACGCCCGGAAGTCTGGGATATTCTCGAAGAAATCATAAAAGACCATCCGATTTTACTAAACCGCGCCCCGACTCTTCACCGCCTTGGCATACAAGCATTCTATCCTGTGCTTGTTGAAGGTAAAGCTATCCGTTTGCATCCGCTCGTGTGCGCCGCATTCAACGCCGATTTCGACGGCGACCAGATGGCCGTGCATGTGCCGCTTTCATTTGAGGCGCAGCTTGAGGCGCAGGTGTTGATGCTTTCTGCCAATAACCTATTACAACCTTCCTCGGGCAAACCAATAGCTATACCATCGCAGGATATAGTTATAGGATGTTACTACCTCACTAATGCCAGAAAAGGCGCAAAGGGCGAAGGGATGACATTCGGTACACCCGATCAAGCGATATACGCATATTCGATGGGAGAAATCGATCTCCACGCCTGGATTAAGGTCCGGATCGAAGATGAAGGTTATATCGAGACGACTTGCGGACGCGTTATTTTTAACGAGGTTATACCCAAACACAAAGATATCGGTTTTATAAACGATGTCGCAACCAAATCAAACTTGGAAAAGTGGGTTGCCAAAGCTTACGCGGTATTAGGCACTACCCTTACTGGCCGATTACTGGATGATTTGAAACATCTGGGATTCGAATATGCTACTCTGGGCGGAATTACTGTCGGTATCGACGATCTGGTGGTTCCGAAAGAAAAAGAGAATCTTGTTAAAAAGGCTTTTAAGGAAGTCGAGAAAATCAATGCCGATCACCGCAAAGGCGCGATTACATCGGGAGAACGCTATAATAAAATTATCGATACCTGGACACGTACCAATAACGAAGTCACCGAGGCCATGTTCGAGAATTTCAAGAGCATCGATAGTGGTTTCAATCCTGTATACATGATGGCAACATCGGGCGCAAGGGGTTCGAAAGACCAAGTGCGTCAGTTGGCCGGCATGCGCGGCCTAATGGCTAAACCGCAAAAGAAAATAACCGGGCAGATTGGCGAAATTATTGAAACGCCGATTATATCGAATTTCCGCGATGGCTTAACGGTGCAGGAGTACTTCATTTCGACCCACGGCGCCCGCAAAGGATTGGCCGATACCGCCCTGAAAACCGCCGATGCCGGTTATCTAACCCGCAGATTGGTGGATGTGGCTCAGGATGTGATTATCACGGAAGATGACTGCGGAACTATTCTTGGGCTTAATGTCGCCGCCTTAAAAGAAGGTGAAGAAGTTATCGAATCGTTAGCCGATCGTATTCTGGGACGTGTAGCTCTGGAAGATATCATCCATCCGATAACCGATGAAGTTCTGGTAGAAGCCGGCTCAATGATTACGGAAGATAAAGCCAAAGAGGTCGAAGAAGCCGGGATTGAGACCGTGCTGATAAGATCGGTGCTAACCTGCGAATCCCGTCGCGGCGTTTGCGCCAAATGCTACGGATCAAACCTCGCTTCAACGAAGATTGTTGAAATCGGTGAGGCAGTCGGTGTGATTGCGGCTCAATCAATTGGCGAGCCCGGCACGCAGTTGACTCTGCGTACGTTCCATATTGGGGGTGTGGCCGCAGCTATCGCCGCTCAATCAAAAATTGAGGCGCGAGCGGACGGTAAAGTTGTGATGACCGATGTCAAAGCCGTACCTGGCGATCAAGATGATTATGTAGTTTTATCGAGAGATGGCGAAATCAAGATTGTCGATGAACAAAAACGGACGAGATCGCGGTTCAAAGTCCAATACGGGGCCAATCTTAAAGTTAAAGATGGCCAGATGGTTACCAAGGATACGGTCCTGTTCGAATGGGATCCGCATACAAGTTTGATTCTAACCGATAAACCAGGGAGAGTCGAATTTATCGACATTATCGAAAACGTGACTTTCCGTGAAGAACTTGATGAAACGACCGGTTTGTCGGCCCGTGTAATTGTCGAACAACGCGATAAGAGCCTTCGGCCGCAGATAGTAATCTTGAACGATGCCGGAAATAGAGTCGGCAACTACCCGATTCCTATTGGTGCGAACCTGATTGTCAAAGATGGCGATAAAGTCAAATCGGGCACCCCGTTGGTAAAGATTCCTCGTGAAATCTACAAAACCAAGGATATCACCGGTGGTCTACCGCGCGTGGCCGAATTGTTCGAAGCCCGTCATCCGAAAGACCCTGCAATTGTTACCGAAATCGACGGCACTATCGAATATGGTAAAATCGTCAGGGGCAATCAGCAAATACTGGTTCACGGCGAAAATGAAGAACTAAAGGAATACCTGGTACCTCATGGCAAACATATGCGCGTTCACGATGGCGACAAGGTCAGAGCCGGTGACAGGCTTTGCGAGGGTCCGATCGATCCGCATGATATTTTAAGAATCAAGGGGCCGAATGATGTACAGGAATACCTGGTGAACGAAATACAGGAAGTCTATCGTTTGCAAGGCGTTAAGATTAATGATAAGCACATCGAAGTTATCGTGCGGCAGATGTTACAGAAGGTAAAAGTCGAAGATGCCGGCGATACCAATTTCCTTGAAGGGGAAGAGGTTGATAAAATTCGGTTCAATGATGAGAACCGCAGGGTTATGTCACAGGGTGAGGAACCGGCGCGATTTACTCCGCAGTTGATGGGAATTACCAAAGCTTCGCTTTCCACCGAAAGCTTCATCTCGGCGGCCTCATTCCAGGAAACAACCCGAGTATTAACCGAAGCCGCTATTAACGGCAAGCAGGATAACCTGCTCGGTCTGAAAGAGAACGTGATTATCGGCCATTTGATTCCGGCAGGCACGGGATTAGAGAAGTATCGCCGGATTGAAGTAGAAGGCGACGAGGTCGAGGAATCGACAAAAAAGGAAATTGAAACGATAAGCTGAAAAAATACTTGACATAGAAAATTGTAAATTTATATTGTAAGTCTATTTAGGAAAATGGAGGTTTAGTTGCCAACAGTAAACCAGTTGGTCAGGATACCGAGAAAAGGATTAATTGAGAAACCAAAGACGCCGGCGCTTAAGGGTTCGCCCCAAAAACGCGGTGTGTGCACCAGGGTTTATACATCGACGCCAAAGAAGCCGAACTCGGCCTTGCGTAAATTCGCAAGGGTAAGGATTACAAATGTTATCGAAGTAACCGCTTACATACCGGGCGAAGGGCACAACCTCCAGGAACACTCGATCGTGTTGATTCGCGGCGGCCGCGTAAAGGATTTACCGGGCGTCCGATATCATATCATAAGAGGAACTCTGGATACGGCCGGTGTTGCCGATCGTAAAAAAAGCCGCTCCAAATATGGTGCGAAAAGGCCGAAAAAATAATCAGTACCGAGGTTAGAATTGCCAAGAAGAAATGTACCACAAAAAAGAGAACGGCAGCCTGATCCGCGCTATAATCTTCCCTTAGTCACGCAATTCGTTAATTCGCTGATGGAACGCGGGAAGAAACAGACGGCCGAAGCTATATTTTATGATGCTCTGGATATCGTCCAGGAAAAAACCAATCAGACTGGTCTGGATGTGTTCCACAAAGCATTAAACAACGTTAAACCTTTGTTGGAGGTTAAGTCCCGCCGAGTTGGCGGCGCAAACTACCAGGTCCCATTCGTAGTCCGACCGGACAGAAGTACGGCTCTGGCTATCATATGGATTATAGGCTATGCCGAAGCTAGACCTGAGAAGGGCATGGCGCAAAAATTGGCCATGGAAATTGTTGCCGCCTCTAAGAACGAGGGTGCTGCTATCAAAAAGAAAGAAGACACCCACAAGATGGCTGAGGCCAATAAGGCCTTTGCTCATTTCCGTTGGTAAGCGGGCAATCACGCTTTCAGGATGATTCCTTTTATATTTTGAACTAAGATTCCGGACTCATTATCCGATGGGTTGGATTATGGCCGGGACTTGGCATTTTTAGACGGATATCCAGATAGTGGATTTTTTATGCCGAACGATTTGTCGAAAACCCGAAATATCGGGATTATGGCACATATAGACGCCGGTAAGACAACGACTACCGAGCGGATTCTCTATTATGCCGGCCGCACCCATCGTATCGGCGAAGTTGATGACGGCGCGGCCACGATGGATTGGATGGACCTCGAAAAAGAGAGAGGAATAACGATCACATCAGCGGCCACTACGGTTTATTGGAATGACCATCGTATAAATATCATCGATACGCCCGGCCATGTCGATTTTACGGTCGAAGTCGAAAGGTCGTTACGAGTGCTGGATGGCGCAATCGCGTTGTTCTGCGCTGTTGGCGGTGTCGAACCGCAATCGGAAACGGTCTGGCGTCAAGCCGATAAATATTATGTGCCGCGAATAGCGTTCGTTAACAAGATGGATAGAACCGGCGCTGACTTCTATAATGTGGTCGAGATGATACGCAAGCGATTGGGGGCCAACGCGATTCCAATCCAGATTCCGCTCGGACATGGCGATTTGTTTACCGGTGATATCGATTTAATCACTATGCGTGCGCGCACTTTTGATGAAGATTCTCTGGGCGCGAAATATTATGATGAGGAAATTCCGAAATCACTGTTGCCCAAAGCAACCCAATATCGCGAAAAACTGATTGAAAATTTATCCGAATATGATGACGCCTTAATGGGAAAATTCATCAATAATGAGCCAATTGCCGAGGAAGAAATAAAGACAGCTATCCGCAAGGCCACGCTTGACATGAAAATATTCCCGGTTATATGCGGCTCTTCTTTCAAGAATAAAGGCGTCCAGAAATTGCTTGATGCAATCGTTGATTATCTTCCTTCGCCAATTGATTTACCGCCGGTTTCCGGTATCGATCCCGATTCGGATAAAAAAATATCAAGAAAACCTTCAACCGATGAACCATTCTCGGGACTGGTTTTCAAGATTATCACCGACCCCTATGTTGGCAAGTTGACTTATTTCAGGGTTTATTCCGGATCGCTACAGGCGGGATCGTCTGTTTACAATCCCGTTAATCAACGAAATGAAAGAATCTCCCGGCTGTTGTTGATGCACGCGAATAAGAAAAACGATATTAAAGAGGCCTCCGCCGGAGATATTGTGGCCGGAATTGGTTTTAAGAGTACCGGCACCGGACATACGATTTGCGATAAAGACCATCCGATTATTCTCGAACAAATGATTTTCCCGGCACCAGTAATTTTTATCGCGATTGAACCAAAGACCAAAGCCGACCAGGAAAAATTGGCTGACGCGCTAGCTCGTTTGGCGGAAGAAGACCCGACCTTTAAAGTTAAGCATGACGATGAAACCGACCAGACCGTAATTTCCGGTATGGGCGAACTTCACCTTGAGATTTTAGTCGACAGAATGATGCGGGAATTTAAGGTGTCGGCGAATATCGGTAAACCACAGGTTGCCTATAAGGAAACTATCAGCCGAACCGTCGAAAGCGAAGGCCGCTTCGTCCGGCAAACCGGCGGCAGGGGCCAATTCGGCCACGTTAAAATCAGGCTCGAACCGGCTGAACCTGGAACCGGATTTATATTTAAAAACGAAGTTGTTGGCGGCCGCGTGCCAAAAGAGTATATTCCCGCCGTGGAAAAAGGGATTAGAGAAGCGCTCGATGGCGGAATCATCGCCGGTTTCCCGGTGGTTGATGTTAAAGCAGCTTTACTTGATGGTTCGTATCATGATGTCGATTCATCGGAACTGGCGTTTAAAATCGCCGGATCCATGGCGTTTCAGGAAGGCGCGGTTAAGGCCGGGCCGGTATTGCTAGAGCCGGTGATGGATGTCGAAGTGGTCGTGCCTGAAGAATATCTCGGTGATATTATAGGCGATTTGAAAAGCCGCCGCGGTAAAATAGAGGGGATAGCCGAAAGGCCAGATGCTAAAGTGGTGGCGGCGCAATTGCCTTTATCGGAAATGTTCGGTTACGCCACAAAATTGAGATCGTTATCCCAGGGCAGAGGCGTTTACTCAATGCAGTTTTCCCATTACGCGAGAATGTCGGAGCAGGACAGCGAAAAAATCGTACATAAATCTAAAGGATTAGTTTACCAGGGTTAATCTCAAATCAGGAAATAAAAATTATGATTAATAAAGAGGAGAATTAGAATGGCCAAGGAGAGATTTGATCGGTCGAAGCCGCACGTGAATGTGGGAACGATAG
>CAZTNJ010000077.1:0-1033 GCA_964614835.1 uncultured Ignavibacteria bacterium
CACCCAATAAATTGCTGTAGTCACCGGTTTTTTAACGAGTGCATTCAGGGCGCATCTGCCCAGAATATAACTGGTAACTCACCCCTTACTGTGGGGTCGTAACTCCACAATTATTCGTCTATCTTTTCAGGTCCGTGTGTCCTATGGCTCTGCCGTGGGTTCATCAATCGATACAGAATTATTGTCGGGTTTCTCTTCGGCGGCCGCCGGATCGAAACGCCGACCCGCTGGAAAGAGCATAGTATGCTTTGCCCCTAAGCGAGATAATGGGCGGCTCGCGAGCCGTCCCTACAGAATTCGGGCACGATATATTGTGCCCCTACGTGAAATTGAATAAGATCAATTCTTGTATCTTTGGGCAAAGCATGCTTTGCCCCTACGCGGCACGATTATTTCATCTGATGAGCAAGCAAGCTGTCCAAATAGGCCTGCGCGGGTTTGACTTCGGGGTTGCGGGCGCCTTCGGGGGTTTGGGCGTAGCGATCGAGATATTCCTTGGCCAGCTGTAAACGATTGGTTTGGAAATATAAGCGGCTGAGATAATCCATAGCTTCGGGGGATTCGGGATTGAGGCGGAGCGCTTCCAGAAGATTCTTTTCGGCGGGGCCATACTTATTCTGATTCATCTGCACATACCCCAGCCAGACATAGCATCGCGGATGAGGCTTACGGGCCACCGATTTGGCGAAAGCATCCTCGGAGGCGGCGTAGTTTTGCCTGTCATAATGGTAGTTGCCCAAGACCTCGTAGTTGTAGCCGCCGCGAATCTTATCGAGTCCCGCGATTTGTTGATAGCGATTGAGCGCCCAGGTTTGGTTGCCGTTCACAAGTATCCATATAAATGTAAATCCAACCGAGAGAATGACAATCCCGGATTTCAACGGTTTGCCGACATTGCTCCAATCGGCGCTCATAAAAATCGCTATATGGAAAGTCAAAAGCGGTAACGCGAACAGATCCCAATCGCGCGCCATTCCGAGTTTGGGGTCGATAAAAAACCAGGCGACCAACCCCGGACCGGCGGCTATCCATG
>CAZTNJ010000077.1:1043-6781 GCA_964614835.1 uncultured Ignavibacteria bacterium
GTAAAAATCGTAAGTTTGCGGTGTTCGGGATTAGATTTATCTCGAAATTTCTGAAAAAGCAATAACGCCAAAAACACCGGGCTGACAAGCAGCGACTGATTTAAAATATCCAACAGATGGGTTCCACTAAATAAAGTGTAGCCGGGTTCGGAGACGCTGTCAAACAGGATTAACGTACCTTCAGGCGAGCCGATACGGGTGCCGAGTAGATAGCCGATTGTCGCAAGTGACACAAACGCCAGAAACTGGATCGTATTTTTTCGCGCTTTGGTGGGATGGCTTAATACGGCATACCAGATTGCCGGCAGAATAATGATTGTAAGATTGTGAAAAAAGAAAGCGAACACAAACGCGGCCAACATCGCCGCGAATTTCTTACCGTCATGAATATAGTCGATCGCAAAGCTGATTGTTAGCAGCAGGCAGGCGGCGGCCAGGCTGTAGTTTTCGGCATAGCCGCAGAATAGCATCAGGCCGCCCCAGGCCATAATCCAGATGAAAGTCAGCCAGCGTTTGATTTCATATTTTCGTAGTTTGGATGCGATTTGCCAGGCGGCGATAGTGTAAATGAGCCCGGCAATGATGCTCCAAATCTGGTAGCTGACCAGCGAACTGATTTTCAATGGTTTGAGAATGTAGGCGTAAGTAATCCAGTGAACGAAATAGTCGAGCGCCTCGGCAGGGGTATCGGCAAACAGGCGAGCCAGTCCTTTTTTCTGAAGCTCCTCTATCCGAAGATAGCCGTCGCCGAGAAGATTCACACGATCGCGTAATACATAAAACATACCGCCGATCACTATCAGACCGCAAATCATGTATATAATATTTGGGGCGAAACGAGTTTTGTACTTATCCTGGGAATTTTCATTCGAATATAGCCATAATACAATCCAGATAACGATAATCGCCAAGATTAAAGTAACGGCAATCCGTAATGGAATAAATGCAAGTTGATTGATTCCCCAGAGGCGCCCGGATTGATAATTCGCGCTTATTATTTTTGTCGCGATTAAGAGAATCAGAATCGCGATTGCCAGCGCGGATTTTGGTTTTGATGTCATGCTTCATTTTATCAAATGATAAGATGTTTAGCAAAGGGAAATCGGGGCGATACAGGCAATAAAAAAGCCGCCAGCGATCGGCCGGCGGCTGGATGTTTTCGAGGTATGTCTTGATTATTTGCCGGCGGTGACTGTCACCACGATTTGGCCGGTAACCCTTAAGGAAAATGGAAGATCATCGGCAATTCCATAAACCCAGAACCGTCCACGGTTCATTACATAATCTTTGAGGACACTTTCGTTCTGGATATATTTATGGCTTACATTCCAGGTAATCAGCAAAGTATCTCCGGCGGCAATAGCTGGCGAAACGAATACCTTGGTGGCATAAGTCTCAATAGAATCGGCGGCATTATTGCCATCTATATCGATAGTATCCGCGGAAATATACAGCACAGCCTGGTTGGCAGCGGCGCCCTGATTGATTATCCGGGCTACAAAACTAACCACATCGACGCTTTTTATTTTATCGATATTGTCGGCGTAGTCGGGGTTAGTATACAGGTCAACCCAGTAACCGGCCACATTGTCATTGGTAGTTTGACCGATATTGATATCCTCGATGAAGGTCTTCTGAATAGTCAATAAGCAACCCGATATAGTCAGGGCGGCTAACACGGCAAATCCTAAAACGATTAAATTTCTTTTCATTTTTAGCCTCCAAACTTACATCGGTCCCAGGCCGAAATGGTAGTTTAGCCCAAGAAACCACATGAAACTTTTCCAGGAACCCTTATCGCCGGTCGGGACAACTTCGAGCATACCGCGCCCCTCGATACCGAGATTCATCGGTAAAACGACCTCTAAGCCGGGGCCAAACGCGTAAGCCATTTTGGAGATATCCTCCAGATTATCGCGTTTCCATTTGTACGACCCGAACGAGGCCATAAAATAGAAATTGGGGCCGATACCGCTGGTTTTGCCGATATAAGCATCCATACCGAATGATGTCAGTTTGCCGCCGTCCTTGGTATCGGAACCATAGAATAAATCAGCGGAAGGATCGCCATAATTGCGCGATTGGAAATGCAGGCCGGCCGCGAAAAACGGCGCTGGGGCGAATTTTGCCTGGATGCCAAACATCTTGCCCGACTTGACATCGTCATTGGCGATAGGGATAGTCATCCCATAATAAGGCCCTATCGAAATATCGCCAATAGCCAGGGCCGCTGAAGCCATCGCCAGAACGATTAGCATGGTTGCCAGTTTTGTTTTCATTAACGCTCCTTGGAAATGGTTGATTATTTTATGGTAATTATTATTAAAATCACGTAGTCCTTAACCCACTGCTTTCTTTAGCGGTATGCGATAGCGTCCGCCTCGATCACGGCGTCTTTCGGGAGGCGCGATATTTCCACGACCGCGCGCGCCGGAAATGGTTCCTTAAAGTATTCGGTATATACGCTATTTATCTTAGCGAAATCATCCATGTTTTTCAAGAAAATTGTTACCTTTAAGGCTTTGTGCAAATCGCTTCCAGCCGCCGCTAATACGCCCTCGAGATTTTTAAAAACCCGATGCGCCTGATTTTCGATCGAGCCGCCCACCAATTCGCCAGTGGCGGGATCGATCGGAATCTGTCCGGAAATGAAAATCAAATTATCGAATGCTATCCCTTGCGAATATGGGCCGATTGCTTTGGGCGCCTTGTCGGTTGCGATTGATTTTTTCATTATTCCTCCACTTTGTGCTTTAAGAAGTTGCGTCTAACGCCGGAATAATTTATCATAAAATAAATGCGGCGGCAATTAATCAATAAAAATATTCACATGGACTACAAGCTAATCGGGGCGATTCAAATTATATTCGCGATTCACCTGCCTTTAATTTTAAATGATTTTCACACAGATGACTTCATGGTATTAGAAATCGTCCGGAAAGGAATTAGTTCCGACGGTTTAACCTGGATGGAGAATCCGGCCAATTTTCGGCCGCTGACGAACCTGGTTATTTACATGCGTTATTGGTTTTTCGATAATATAGCCGGATTATATTACCTGTTAAATATATTTTTGCATCTATTGGCGACGGCCTTGTTGTACAAACTCGCAAAACGGTTATATGATGAAAATACGGCAATTTTGGCGGCGTTATTTTTCGGGGTGTATTTTCAGCATTTTGAAGCGGTGCTCTGGTTGTATGGGATTGTTCGCCTGCTGGCGGGCATCTGCGTTTTTATTAACACTGTATCACTTTAATGAGGCGATTGAGGGATTCAAACGAGAAAACATATCGGCAAGTTACCTTTGTTTCGGTTTAGGTTTATTGTGCGTGGAGGATGTTGTTTGCCTATCGATATTTTTATTCGCAGGAATTTGGCTTTATGGAATCCGCGAAAAAAAGCGGCTGGCTCTTTATGGAATAGGTTTCATTGGAATCACCGTTTTATATCTTTCGATTAGAATGATTTTTGGCAATAGCGATGGTTCGGCGGCTTCATATTTTGGATTTGGCAAACATGTATTAACCAATATTGTCGCTTATCCGGGATGGCTATTGCTCCCTTCGATGGATCACCCATATATAGCGCCATTTATCAGAGCCCATTTTCCCGAAATTATCCCATATTTGAAATCGTTTGACCTTTTTATATCGGCAGTCGCATTTTTACTGATTGTTTATTTATTCATAAGGGGCGATAAGATTCAGAAAAAAATCCTGGTTTTTACTTTGATAGCCCTGATTCCAGCAATTTTCTTTAACAGAAAGATAAGCACAAAATTATCATATATTCCCTCAATAGGGGTAGCGATTCTGGCCGCCTCAATGATAAAACCGGCGGTATATAAAGCGGGCAAAATCGCGCGAAAATCGATATACGCGATTTTGATTATCTATTTCATGGGGCAGGCCGCAGCGACCATCCCGACAATCAACTACTACAGAATAACGCAAGCGACCGTGACCAACCTGCTTAACCAGTTAGATTCGCTTCATATTGATTGGACCCGATACGAATATATGCTTTTCGATCACGTTCCCGGCCGGGCCAGGTTGGGAAGCGCTTTCCATTATCGCCATGGTTTCGCACCGCGTTTGATAGAAAAATGCGAACATGCTGAAGATCCCCCCGATTTTAAAATAGAGAAGAATCGCTTAAGAGGAGACGGCTTCAGTTTTATTGAAATAGACTTTTCAAAGGGTTACCCGGTTATCGTTGAAAACAACCCGAAATAAAGCTTAATGAGCATATAGACATAACCTTATTATCTATAGGGAATCTCCCATAAAATCGAGCCATTTTCACAATTCTTTACTGATACATATTTGGCATAACGCCTAGTTAAATATTGGCTTATATCCATAGTTGCGGCCTGGCATTTTAATTGCATTAAATCAATCCAAATAACCTATAACCTTTTTTGCGGAGGGGATTATGTTTCGCAGAAGTGTAATCTACGGCTGTATCGCGGGCTGTTTCCTGATAGCAGCGGTATCATCGACAGCGGCGCAGGAAAGCGCCATGATCCGGGCGGTGGCAACGGTACTTCCAAGTATGACTATAATCGGGTCTAATAATCTGGATTTCGATTATGTGTTACCGGATGTCCGAAAGTCGGTGGAAAAAACAGCAATCGGCCACGCCGGGGAGTGGATAATTACCGGCAATCCAAGAGCGGAAATCACGCTGAAATTCGATTTGCCGGATTCGCTGCGTTCGGTGCGCGGTTCATCAGCGATGAGGATAGGTTTTTCCATAGCCGACGCATCCTATGATGATGGTTTTGGAGCGGGGCAAACCGCCCCGGCGGGTGTTCTTAATCCCTATACAATATCAACCAGAAACCTCGGATGGGATGGTTCGATGATTGTTTGGTTGGGTGGAACGGTGTTTCCGACAAGAACTCAAGCCGGCGGAACCTATGTCGGTGAGATTATCTTGACCGCCACCTATACCGGCAATTAGAAAGATAATGGCCGATTGTTTTTGACATTTTAGGCTTTGTGCGGTAATATTTCGGCATTATGGAGAATATCCGAATGGGTGTTTGGCGATTTCTGCCGAAATTCCTTACAGTAGTAGTATTTTGCCTGTTATTATCCGTATATGGTATTGCCCAGGATATTACGGTTAATAATAATCTCGAATTCGGTTCGGTATTTCCCGGAGTTCCAAAAACGATATCGAAATATTCAGTTGGGGAAGCGGCCGAATTTTTTATAACCGGTACTCCAAATGCTGAAATCACCATAGATTTTACGCTTCCAACCTATATGTATGCTTCGGGAAATACCATGGTGATAAACTATTCAGCGACTGATTGCGCCATGGATTCCAGCGCGATGCCAAATCAATCAAACCCTGGACACGACAATCTAAATCCCTGGCAAACATTAACTTACCGAATAGGGTCGGCCGGACTTACAATCTGGCTGGGGGCAACGGTTGTGCCTGTATTGATGCAAAGGCCCGGCAATTATTCAGCTACCATAACCTTAACAGTGTCATACACCGGCAATTAGAGTTGACCTCTTTTTCATACTGTTTCAGATTGAAATAATCTTATAGCGCATTTTTGAGCTTGTTGTAAGTTCCGAATTTCAACGGTCGATTCCCTCATTGTAACGATGAAGATTAGAATACATTCAAATATTTGTCCGGAGGGTACAATGAAAAACAGAACTGCAAATCGTAGGATGCTATTCAGCGGACTGTTGATCGGCATGTTCTTAGTG
>CAZTNJ010000077.1:6791-14359 GCA_964614835.1 uncultured Ignavibacteria bacterium
ATGTGGCCAGAGGACAGGCTCAAGCTACAGTTTTACCGTTAATTGTCGTGACCGCAACTCAAGTTTTGGATTTCGGCGAGGTATTTCAGGGGGTTCCCAAGACTATCGCTCGCACAAACACCGATTCGGTCGCAATTTTCACTATAACCGGCGACATTGGCGGGGTAAAAAAAAACCAGATAAACTGCCGGAAAAAAAAAAACGGCCAGTTGGTTGGTTATATATACCTAACATTCAGAGCTTCTGATGCCGCAGTTGATACAAACGGCGCAACTCCTGCCACAGTCGTAGCTGGCGATGGCTGGGTGGACCAGAACCCGTATATTTTGCCGGCAGGAGCCACAATTGGCGCAACAAACACTCGTGTCTATTTGGGTGGAAAAGTTAATCCATCGACAAACCAGAAAGCTGGCGCTTATACTAACGATATCGTTTTGATGGTCGCGTATAACAACCAGTAATTTATATCAAGATAGATTCTTTAAGAGAGCCGCCCGGCTCTCTTTTTTTTCAAAACCATCATGGAATCGGCAGTATAATATAGGTTAATAAAATGGCTGGTTTGACGATATAGCTCAATAGGTTGACCCTGTTTCAAAACGAAACAGCAACCCGTTGAGGTTTATGAAACTGAAGTACAGCATTTTCCGCTTGATGATGGCGGCGTTTACCCTTATCACAACTGCCGCTCAGATCAATCTATGTTGGGCTCAGGATGTCGCGGTTGGGTCGGCCACGGCCAGGGTTTTAGCCAACATAACCGTGACAGCTTTAAGTCCATTGGATTTTGGTGACATTTTTCAAGGCGTTCCCAAATCGGTAGCGAATAACGATGCGGAGGCGGCGGTCTTTTCCATAACCGGCCAAGCCGGCGCCGGTATCACGATATATCTGCAACTGCCGGAGTATCTCTCTTTATCGGATGGCAGCGACAGGTTGACAATCGTGTTTGGCGCCACAGACGTGTCTGTCGATACAACCGGGGCCGCTAATCCGGCAGGAATGGCTGGGACCGATGGTTGGCAAAACGTTAATCCCCACAACATTCCGGCGGCAGTAATCGGTTCGGTTGCAACTGATATTTATTTGGGTGGTTCTGTGAATCCATCGATTAACCAAAAAGCCGGCAATTACAACGGCGACATAGTCATTACGGCGGCTTATGATGGGACATAGTCAAGTTCTCAAATCGTCGCTACATGTCTTATTAACCGCGCCAATTGTCGCTCTTATCTTGATTTTGGGATTGCCCGGGCAGACACTGGGCCAGGATGTGGCATCGGCACAGGCAACCGCTACAGTTCAGAGCGCGATTACAGTGACGGCCACGCAAGCTTTATCGTTTGGGGATGTTTTAATTGGCGTACCGAAAACGATAAGCTGGAATAATGATGATTCCTGCGCGATATTCACAATCACCGGGCAGGGCGGAGCTGGAATTAATATTTCGCTGATAATGCCTGAATACCTATCGCTGGCCGACGGTAGTGATCGTTTGATTATTATATTCCGCAATAATGATGCGGCCGTCGATACATCAAATACAGCAACGCCATCATCGATGGCGGCGGGGGATGGTTGGATCAACCAGAACCCCTATATTTTGCCATCGGCGGCCGTAATAGGAAGCACCGGCAGTAACACCAAGATATATCTTGGTGGAAAAGTCGTGCCATCGGGGAACCAGAAAGCAGGCAATTATTCGGGCGATATCGTTTTAAGCGTCAGTTATAACGGTTTGTAGCATAATATACCTGGGGAAAAATTTTTTTAGGATGGGAATTAGATGAATTTAAAAATTAACGGAATGGCTGCTAAAAGAAGTAGCGGTCACTGGATTTCGGCAGTAATCGGACTGGCAATTTTGGCGCAGATTGGGGAAGCCATAGGCGGTGTGCTGGTAGCCCCGACAATCGTGTTCATGTCGGATAAAAATAGAACCGGACGAATGACAATTCAAAATCCTACCAACTCGCCAAAAGAAGTGTTCGTGAATATCAGTTTTGGCCTGCCAACATCGGACAGCCTTGGTAATGTTTCGCTAGTGCTACAGGATTCGGGCGTGAGCGATCCCCGATCGGCTATGGGCTGGGTGAAAGCGTTCCCGCGTAAAGTGATTATCCCGGCTAACGGTTCGCAAGTCGTGAGATTGGCGGCCAATCCGCCGGCAAATTTGCCTGATGGCGAATACTGGGCACAAATAGTGGTGCGTTCGCAAGAAGGGGAATTGACGGTGCCCTCGGCGAACGAAGCCGAGAAAATTACGACTAAGCTTAACATGGTGATGCAGACCGCAATCAGATTGAAGTATCGAACGGGCAAGCTGACCTCGGAATTAAATCTCACTAAAGCATCCGCCCGATTAGCTAATTCGAAAGTACAGGTCACGGTCGATTTGGCCAATAATGGAAACGTATCGTATGTCGGTAAATTGAAATGCCGTCTACTCGATACAGAAAAGAAGGAGATCAGCTCCAACCAAATCGATCTGGCGGTTTATCGCAATTTGAAGCGCAGGATCGAACTTGATATCGACAAGGGCAGAATACCATACAGAGTAGAGTTAACCATAAGTAACGAAGGCAGGAACGATATTCCGCCGGAGGCCATGGTTCAGGGGAATAAAATCGAATACACGATGAAGGTGGAATAGTATACAATGTCAATTGTTTTCCGACAGTGGGTGACCGATGCTTCCGAAGTATATTCTTAATAATAAAATTCTTACCCTGATAATCGTTCTGAGTATTCTGGCGATAGCCATACCGGATTGCCTGAGCGCCCCGCGGTCGTTTGAGGAAATCGTTGTCGGTTTCGAAGTTCCGCGGCTTATCCGCAAGGATATTTTCGCGCAATATGACGGGAATAATATTTATCTACCCGTTGTAGAATTGTTCAGGCTGTTGGAGTTAGTCGTTGACGACAATCTGGATGAGAAACAGATATCGGGATACGTAATCAATCGCGACCATCGTTTTACGATAGATATGAATCGATTTGAGGTTCGCTCCGGTGGCAAAAAATGGCCGCTGGTAGGATCTGATTTTTATATGGGCAAAAATGACCTGTACTTGCGGCTGGATTTATTCGACCGGTTGTTCGGGCTCAAGATGGATTTCAATTTTTCGGCGCTGCGGGTTTTTCTGCCGCTTAACAAAGATTTCCCATCGTACCAGAAATTGCTAAGAAAACAAGAACACGAAAAGCTGATGGCAAAATCGGCGGCGCTAAAAGATATATTGGTAATTCCCCGACAGCGGGACATATTGTCGGCAGGCGCGATTGACTGGGCGTTTTCGGCAAGCCCAATCGGCGGCGGCGGCCATTATTACGATATGGGAATCGGAGCGATGTTGTTCGGCGGCGATCTGAGTGTCGCTACAAACGGCAACACCGAAACCGGATTCGATCCCGACCAGACCACCTATCGCTGGCATTATTATTTGAACGATAACCAATATTTGTCGCAGGCGGAGCTGGGTTTTATCAACACGCCAGGCCCGTTGACTCGCAGTTTAAAGGGCGGAATGGTTACCAATAAACCGCAAACGGAGCGAAAATATTTTCAGACAATCAATCTAACAGGGTATCTGGGGCAGGGGTGGGAAGTCGAACTTTATATCGACCAGAAGCTGACCGATTTTCAGGCGACCGACCAAACCGGCGAATATGATTTCAATATCGACGTATTTTATGGGGCATCACTGATAACGCTGAAAATGTACGGGCCTAACGGGGAGATGCGTTCGGAGGAGCGTTATGTTCGGATCCCCTACAATTTGATTCCCAAAGGAAATTTCGAATATTCGCTGGCCGGCGGGCAATCATCATATTTAATCGACAAGGGTAATTACGGACAGGGGATTTTCTATTATGGTATTGCCGATAATTTAACGTTTGGGGTGGCATATGATATGCCTTATCAATCCAAAACCGGCGAGAAAGAATCGTACTCCAGCGAGATTACGTTTCAGCCAAACAGCGCGGTTACATTGAACGGTTCGTTTTTACCGGGTAACGCCGATCGCTACAGTATCAATTTAAGTCGACCATCATCGGCGAATATCAACGGCGCATACACCAAATTTTATCCAAACAAATTTCGAAATAAACTGGGGCAGCAAAACAGCGGCCAGTTGTCGGTATCATCGCCATTTAAGCTGGGGGGGAAATATCTGGGATTGCGTTACAACATGGTCTGGGATAAATATCCCGGTGTCGATTATCTGAACATGACCTATGGTTTTAACACCTCTTTTAACAGACTGCAGATCGGTTACACCGGCAAATACAAGATGTCACTTTATGAGAAGCGCACCGCCAGAGAATCATCCAGCCAGGTATTGGTTTCGGCGTTGTTCGTGCCATGGATTCAACCGCAATTCAAAGCGACATATGACCACCGGGAAAAATACCTGACCCAATACGCCGTGATTTTAAACAAAAGGATGTTCAGAACGGGACAACTGGCGGTTACATTCGAAAGGAATAAATTAACCAAATCCAACATATTCATGCTGGCCCTGAATTTTTTCACGGGATTTGCCAATTTCACGACTCGCGCGTTGACATCGGGAAAAACCAGTTCGATGAGCCAGGTGCAGCGGGGATCAGTGCGGTTTGACAGCGATGTCGGGCGGCTGCGATTCGACCGACGGACGGCGATAGGGTTCGGGACGGCGGCGATTTGTCCGTTCCAGGATAGAAATTTCAACGGTATCCGCGATAAAGATGAAGACTATCTGCCGGGGGTCAGAGCAAAAATTCAGGGGGGAAGAGAACAATCTATCGGCAGGGGAAAATCGTACTATTACGACGGGTTAAGGCCCTATGAAGAATATGTGGTATCGATAGATCAAAACAGTATCGATAATCCGATTTTAAGGCCGACGCATGAAACTTATAAAATTTCCTGCAATCCGAACGTGGTGACATCGGTGGAAGTGCCGATGGTAACGGTTAGCGAATTGAGCGGATCGGTCTGGCGTTCGACAAGCGGCGGCAAAGTGGGAATCGGCGGGATTAAGATACTTATATTGAATATGAAAACGGAATCGCTGGATGAAATCACGGCATTCAGCAATGGCGAATATTTTTACGAAGGATTGGTGCCGGGGGCTTACCGGATATATATCGATCCGAGCCAGTTGGCGCACTACGGGTATTTGGCCGATCCGGAAGTGTTCGATTTTGAAGTGAAACCGGAGGATGCCGGCACTATCAAACAGGATGTCGATTTTATTCTTTATCCCAAAGAACAACCTTGATTTTTTTCAGGTTAACCCCAATGATTACGCTGCACCGCGGCCTTATCGTTGTTGATTAGGGAACATAAAAGGTCGTTTAGAAGTAAATAATAGCGAACATTAAATCGATTAATTTAAAAAAAGCAAGGGAGCAAGATGAAACCGTTTTGGGCGATAGTATTAGTGATATCCATACTCGGCAATGGGATAGGTTTATATTTCGCCTATCGTTTTTTGAAGCATGATCGACTGGTAGGGCGGCTTCAGACAAAACTGGCGCAGGATGAAGATATAATCAACAAAGTCAGCCTTCAGATGCCGAAGCAGTTGCTGTTTTTGCATCATTCGGTCGGCAAGGGCTGGCTGGAAGGCGGAGGACTTCGGGCGGCGCTGATAGCCAATGGACTGGGAGTGCATGATGCCACCTACGGCGATTCGATTGGGGATCTAACTGATATCGTTCACTGGGTGCCAAAATTCAAAAACGATATGGAACGGGTGCTGACTTTCAATCATTCGCCAAACACATACTACCAGGATGGCCGCCAGAACGATATTATCATGTTCAAGTCGTGTTTCCCCAACAGCGATGTTCATGCTGAAGGGACACCGCCGGGGAACGCCGCCGACAATGCCAAGACCACCTGGAATTACAAGGCGGTATTCGCGGAACTTCAAGGGATAATGGCCAAGTATCCCAACAAGCTGTTTATTTATGTGACCGCGCCGCCATTGGTGCCGGCCGAAACCAAACCGGAAAACGCCAAAAGGGCGCGCGAATTCAACAACTGGGTGAAAAACGAATATGTTACCGATTACACGCAGAAAACCGGGAATTTGAATTTGCTGGTGTTCGACTTTTTCGATGTGCTGGCGGATAAAGATAATTATCTGAAAGCGGAGTATCGCAAAAGCGATGCGGATTCTCATCCAAACCCAGCGGGCGGTCAAGCGGCCACAGCAGCGTTTATCGATTTTTTGAAAGAGAAGGGCGTGATAAGCGCAAATTAGGTCGGGTAAAAATTTAGATATTTAAGCCGGTTTGCTCTGATTGAAGGGCAGGCCGGTTTTTTTATTGTGGGTAAGGGATTTGGGTTGTGTCAGGTCGTAGGGCTGTGCCCGTGACCTGACACCAAGTCCCGGTCAGTTCACGCTCCGGCAGCTGCCGGACTACGAACTGACCGAACAACAAAGATATCTGGTGTTCGGAGTGGAGCGATACTACCCAAAGCTGGGGAGAACCAATAAATCTCGGATTCGGATTAAATATGGATAGTGATGATGAAACGCCTTATTCTTCCGAAGATGGAAACACCTTATACTTTGCCAGCTGGGGAACGCATGGATTTCAGTATCCGCAATGGATGGGGCCGGTAGATTTGTTTAGGGCGCACTATAATGGCCAAAACTGGGGAAATATTGAAATTATGCCCGTGCCCGTTACTACTGGTTATTGGGAAACGGGCCCTGCAATTAGTAATGACGGTGTAATATTGTACTTCTCATCAACAAGACAAGGTGGTCCCGGTGCCCCGGATATTTATGAAACTCATTTTGTTAGTGCAATAAATGACGATAGCGCTGTGGATTCAACTTTGCCAGAAATTACGATTTTTCCCAACCCCTCAAATTCGAGCTTTGCTATTTCGGTTAATGGGGTAAATGGAAGCGGCATATTAAGTATTTATAATATTGAAGGGCAAAAGGTATTTGAATTATCGATAAATTCCAATAACCGGCATGTAAGGTGGGATACATCGGATAAAGGAAAGCCGGTATCATCGGGGGCGTATTTCGCGCGGTTTGAGAATTCGGGTAGGGCGATTACGGAAAAGCTGATACTGATAAAATAGCGGGGACAGGCGAATGCAATTCGCCCCTACGGGGAGCGCCTGGCTTCGGGAATCATAGTTCCCGAAGCACGAATGAAAAATCTAATAACTGAACCCACCGTCCGGCAGTTGCCGGATGGGGCACCCGCAACATTAGCGCCAGGATGTTGTCCAGCGGTTGTCGGACTCCATCCTGACGCATAAAAAAATATCTGTCATTCCGGGCTTGACCCGGAATCCAGGATCATATCCAGAGTAGCTTAAGGCCCCAAGGCTCCTGACGATATCTGGATGTCCGGCAATCGCCGGACATGACAACGCGGGCGACTCGCGAGTCGCCCCTACCAAGGACATAATCAGGATCATCCGCCAAATTTGCCGTTAACTATCTTGCTCTAATTGTTGTTTATCCAAGAAATTTGTATATATTACCCGATTGGCCAAAAAGGAATTGACAATCAACTACTGTTCATTATAATAGTGAACAAAT
>CAZTNJ010000078.1:0-14087 GCA_964614835.1 uncultured Ignavibacteria bacterium
CGACATTTATTATCTGAAGACCAGAACTGTAATCCGCCACATAAGCGTAGCCGCCGGATACGAAAACATCATAGGCATAGTCAGGAGTGTCGAGGTTCCCTGCAAGAGTTGGATTGGCGGGGTTGGAGACATTTATTATCAGAAGACCAGAACGCTGATCCGCCACATAAGCGTGGCCGCCGGATGCGAAAACGCCAACGGCATAGCTAGGAGTGGTGTAGCTCCCGGCCAGGGTTGGGTTGGCGGGGTTGGCGACATTTATTATCTGAAGACCAGAACTGTAATCCGCCACATAAGCGTAGCCGCCTGATACGAAAACGCCAACGGTATAACCAGGAGTGTTGTAGCTCCCGGCCAGGATTGGGTTGGCGGGGTTGGTAATATTTATTACCTGAAGACCTGAACCCCAATTCGCTATATAAGCGTAGTTTCCGGATACGAAAACGCCAACGGTATAATCAGGAGCGTTGTAGCTTCCGGCCAGGGTTGGGTTGGCGGGGTTGGATACATTTATTATCTGAAGACTAGAATAGTCGTCCGCCACATAAGCGTAGTTTCCGGATATCGAAATTTTGTATGCTCCTCTCTGGAGGAGAAATTTACTGACAAAAGTCGGCGACGCCGGATTTGTAATATCAAGTATAACCAAACCATTATGAAAAGCACAGTAAGCATAATTGCCCACAACTTTGACATCAGATACAACCGTCCACAGCGTTGAACTGACATAATCGATATTTTGGGCATTAACCGCGGCCGCGAACAATATCATTATCAGGATTATTGATGTACAAAATATCGATAATTTTACGGATCGATTCATAGAATATCCGCATTAAATTTTTTTTCGATCCCTCAAAAATAAAAGCGCAAAGATATTATATTAAATAAGTCGGAAGAGTCAAGCGCAGATTTTCGTGCCTGGCGCGTACTGCCCGCCCGTAGATAATATGAATGACCGGTGCTGCCTGGGATAAATCCGTAGGGTCCGCGTGTGCCACGTGCCTTTTGCGGACAGGGACGACTGCCAATCACGGAATACTGGATACCCGCTTTCGCGGGTATGGCAAACACATCTACTTGCGTGGCATATTGCCTGCCGCAGGGTCCCTGTGCGCCGCGGCAATTCGCTAATCAATCGACCTCACTAACTTATATTGACACCCGCTCTCTTTATCGCCATATTCAGTCCATTTGGAATTGAGATGAATTGATGAGAAGACGAGACATCCTCCGCGTTACTATCGAAGACCTCGCTTACGGCGGCAGAGGGGTGGCCAAGTATGAAGGCAAAGTCGTATTCGTCGATAATGCCCTTCCCGGAGATACCGTAGACGCTTGCCTTACTAAAATCCGCGGCAGCTATTGCGAAAGCTACCTCAAAGAACTGATTACGCCATCCCCCCAGCGACTGAAACCGCTCTGCGAGCATTTTGGGACCTGCGGCGGCTGCAAATGGCAAAACTACGAATATCCCAGCCAGCTTCGCTATAAAGAAGAACAGCTTCGCCAGCAGTTGATTCATCTGGGCGGAATTCCTGACCCGCCCACCGAACCGATTATCGGCGCCAAAAAGCTGTTCTACTATCGCAACAAAATGGAATATTCTTTCGGTATCGGCGAAACCGGCGAACTGACTCTAGGACTTCACCACGCCGGGTCATACGATAAAATATTCGATATGCGCAAATGCCATCTGCAATCGGAAACCGCCAACGACATTCTCAATTTCGTTAAAGATGAATGCCGCCGCCTGAATCTGCCATCATACAACATGATTACCCATGAGGGCCTGATGCGCTTCCTGGTTGTCCGCGATGGCAAACAGACCGGCGAATTCATGGTCAATATTCTCACCGGCCCAGATTACCATCCGCATACACTGGGCATTTTGGAATTAGGCACGAACCTCGCCCGCAAGTTCGAATCGATTAAATCGCTGCACTGGACTATAAACAGCCAGAAATCTAATATCGCTAAATGGGATAAATACCCCGAGGAAACCCGCGGCGGCCTGCTGTCTGGCAATGACCATATCTACGAACAACTCGGCCACTGCCGTTATCGGATTTCGCCCGATAGCTTTTTTCAGACCAATTCATATCAAGCGCAAGTACTGTATGATACCGTGATTGATTTCGCTGGATTTACGGCCTCCGACAAAGTGCTTGATCTCTACTGCGGTACCGGCACAATCGCGATTTACATAGCTAATCTTGTTGGCAGCGTTTTCGGTATAGAATCGGTAGGTCGGGCAATCGAGGATGCTTTCCTGAACGCCAAAGAGAATGGCGTGTCTAATGTTAAATTTCAGTGCGGCGAAGTTGAAAACTTGATTGGCGAGCTTGGGAAATACGATAAGGCGATTGTCGATCCGCCGCGCGCCGGACTCCATAAAAAAGCGCTTCAGGGGATAATCGATATGGCGCCGCCGATTATAATATATGTGTCATGTAATCCCTCAACCCTGGCGCGGGATGTGGCGATATTAAAACAAAACGGATATCGACTCGATCGAGCGGTGGCGGTGGATATGTTTCCGCATACCTATCATATCGAGGCGGTCACCAAACTGGTTCGCGAATAACGGAGGAGAATATGAAGAAGTGGTTGCTTTTATTAATTGCATTAATCCCCGCAATCGTCTGGGCCGCGCCTGCTGAATATTTGGCTGGTCTGGGCCGTCAGTATATAGACGAACGCTGCAAATTCTATCCGGTATGGGCTACCAGTATCGGTGTCCATACTTATGATTCGTGCTTGACCAATTATTCGGCGGAATCGATTTATCAATACCGCAATATACTGGCCGACATCAATTCCAAACTGCAAGATATCGATACTCTCCAATTATCCGTCGATGATAAAATCGACTATCGGTTGTTACAGGCTAACATAGATTATGACAACTTCAACCTGCTAAAATATCCTGTTCATGTACATTCGCCGGCGGTCTATGTCGAAGACGCGCTTAATTCTTTGTATTATCTCCTGCTCGATAATTCATTGACCCGGCAACAAAGAGATTATTTCCTGATTGTTAGATTGCGTCGTTTCCCGGTGTTTTTCCGGGATGCCGGAGACCATCTTGGCATGGGCCCGCAAGTCTATTTCGAAACCGCTATCGAGACTGCCCGTGACGGGCTGGTGTTAGTCGATGATATCATTAACGAGCTTATGAAAACCTATCCGGATAGCGTCGGTATTCTGGCGCAAACCAGGACTCTTGCTAAAGAAGCGATAAAGACTTTTAAAATGGCCTGCGAAAATGGAATCGGCTATGCCCAGGGTACTCCCGCTATCGGTAAGCAGAATTATAATTACTTGTTGAAAAATATCCATTTTATTTCAATGGATTCCGATTCGTTAAAAAAAATCGGTCAGCGCTGGTACCGTATCAGCAACGCTGCCATGGATTCGCTTAAGAATATTATCGCCACATTGCCTCCCGAAAACGATAGCGCCATTATCGCGCCGGATACTTTCGATATCGACGATATCATGGGCTATTACCAATGGGAAATCAACCAGGGCGCGCGATTCTTGAAAGATAACGATATCGTCACTATTCCGGATGATATAGGTGATTGCATACCGAAGCAAATGCCATCGTTTATGCAGGCAACCCATCGCGGTATCGCCTATGAACCTCCGCCGGCATTCGCTAAAAATCAGACCGGCTATTTCTATGTTCGTCCGATTCCGCCTTTGGATTCTATCGCCAAAAATCGCTATTACAGGCAAGTGGTCAATCGGACATTTAAAGGGTCTGTCGTCCATGAAGCTTATCCCGGCCACCATTTACAGTTGAGTTTAGCGAATCGCCACCGTTCCGATATCCGTAAAATTCAGGGCGATTTATTTTTCTGCGAAGGCTGGGCGTTGTACTGCGAACAGATGACCGCCGAACAGGGATATTATTCCGACCAGGAATTGGCTCGACGCTGGAACGCCATCTGGGGCGGAATTCGATTCCGGGCCGTTCGGGTAATCGTCGATTGTTCAATTCACGATGGCACCATGACCCCGGATTCTGCCCTGGCATTTATGAACGCTATGCTGGGCGACCATACCGATTATTATATCGCCGAAATCCGCCGCTATTGCGCCAATCCAACCACCGCTTCAAGCTATCTATTAGGGAAACTGATGATACTGGATATTCTAAACAAAGCCAAAAAGCGCGATGGCAAGGCGTTCTCGTTGAAGAAATTCCACGATTCGATACTCGCGGAAGGGACAATCCCGCCCAAACTTATCGCTAAAAAATTGGGGTATTGAAATAAATTAGTTAGCCCGCCTGCCGATACTGTAAGTACGGACTATTTATGAAACTGGTTCATACTTCAGATATTCGGTTAGGAGCTGGCTTCAGCGGGCTGAAGCTTGCCGGGGATAAAATCCGGGCCGGCCTTAAAGCCGCCCTTATCCGAATAGTCGATTATGCTCTGAGTGAGAAGGCCGATCTGGTCATCATTTCGGGCAATTTATTCGACAATCACGAAGTTTCGAAAAACTTACAGGATTTCGCGGCGAGTCAACTTCGCCGACTCAACCCCATTCCCGTGATTGTCCTTCCCGGCAACCGCGATAGTATCGCCGATACCTCATTCTGGCGCACTTGGGAAGGTATCCGACAACCATCGAATATCTATCTGCTTTCCGATAAAAAGAAACCTTATTTGAAAATTCCCGCGCTTGACTGCACTGTTTACGGCGTCGCTCAAACCGGTCAGGATGATGGCAAAATATCGCAGAAACGGCTTGGAGCGCTCCAAAACTCCAAATATCATATCGCGATAATCTGTGGCAATATGGCCGATCTGGGCGGGGGTGACACGGCGGCGGAAATTCTTAGTCAATATGACTATGTGGCTTTAGGCGGCCAATCGGCGTTTCTCGATTTGTCTTGCCCCAATTATAGAGCCGCGTTTTCCGGCGCTCCGGAATCGCTTGGATTTAATGATAATAGCGCCGGCAATCTGGCTTTGATTCAAATCGAAGAACCCAGAAAAGCAATCGTAAGCCGCGTTCCGTTTGGAAAATTCGAGTGGAAACAAGTCGAATACCAGGCCAAAGAAATCGCCAATAACGAAGATTTATTGCAAAAAATCCGCGAACAGGCTGGCCCGAATACGTTCCTTCAAGCGAAACTTTCAGGTTTGGCACTATTCGAGGCGGCCCTCGACCAGCAGATGGTGCTAAATCTCACGCAGGATGAATTCGCTTATCTTGACATAGTAGATGAAATGATTGTATTCCCCGAAAATGTCGCCGAGGTTAAGGCATCCGAAAAGACAATTCTTGGCCAATATCTTCGCCTGATTTCGAAAAAACTACACGAATCAAATGAAACCGAAAAAGCCCATCTGGAAAAATCGATAAAAGTTGGCTACTCGCTTCTAAGCGGACGGGAGCCCTGGTAGAATGAATATCACCGGTTTGACATTAGAAAATTTCGGAAAGTTTAAGAAATTCGAATGTGATTTTACGCCCGGTCTTAATATTATTAAAGGCGGGAACGAGTCGGGCAAAACCACGATTGTAACCGCCATAGCGGCCGCCCTATACGGCAATCCCGATAAATCAGGCATCACTATTAACGCCAATTGGAACGCTCAACACGCCGGTTCATCTCCCCAGAATGTCGTGATCAAGGCCGCCATCAACGGAACCGATTTTAGCGGCCTGCTGGAAAAGGATTTCGGCGCTGGCAAAGTTCATCTGGCCAACCGCGATCTAAATCTGGCTATCGATGATAACGACCGGATTTTGGAAATTATCAGCGGCGCTGTGGGAATTCCAACCGCCGAATTGTTCCAGGCAACTGCCTGCGTCCGTCAAGGTGAAATTACCCACATCGGCGATTCAATCGAAGTCATCAAAAATAAGCTTGAATCACTGGTTACCGGCGGGCTTCAAGACCTGGCGGCATCCGATGTTGTCGGACGCATCGATTCGAGAATCGCGGCTATCACTTCCGGCGATGGAAAAAACCCCGGATTGTTGCAGCGTCTCGAAAAATCCCAGTCCGATATCGATTACAATATCGATAAGCTGAAACGCTCCATTGCTAACCTGAAAAACTTTCGAAATTCGCTCGCGCAAGTCGAAACGGCATATGCCAATACCATGGATGATTACCAATCTAAAAAGACCGCCCTCGAACATCTGCAAAAACAAGAGAGCGCCCTATTAGAACTGGCTGAAGTCGGCAAAAAACTGGATGAGAACACTTCGAATCTGGAAAAAGCCAGAGCAGCCGCCAAGAAAATCGCCGAATTGCAGTCGCTGCTTGACCAAACTATTGATATCAGCGCCCATGATCGCGAACAAGTGGAAGAACTCGAATCAACCCTTAAATATCTGCGCCCCAAACAGCGCGAATTGGAAAAAGATGTAGAAAGCGCCTCGGTGGAATTCGATTCCCATTCGACCAGTCCGGTTTTGGTGGGAGTGGCTGCCGTATCGCTGGCAATGTTTGTCTTTTCGATTATCGATTTTGTCTTACATTTAACCAATTTCTATTTCCACATAGGCGGGGCTGGTATGGCCCTGTTCATGATTTCGGCTTTGACTCTATCGCGCGCGATTCAAAAGAAGTCCTTCCTGAAAGAACAGCTTGCCGCTAAAACGCAAAAATTGACCGAGGCTAAAAAGGAGATGGAAGAACAATCGCAGCTGTTAAAAAGCTTGCTGGTAAAATACAGAATATCCTCCGCGGACCAGATCCGCCAGATATCGTGGAAACGCGATGAGATGCTCAACCAGTTAAAAATGGAAAGAGACCATTTCGAAAGCTATCTGGGCGGCGTATCCGAAACCGAACTTGAAGCTCAATGCCGCGATCTCCGAATTAAAGAAGCCGAGCTCAAAGAGCTAATCCAGGTTTCCAAGGACGAAAAACGCGACCCGGCAGAACTGGAACGCCTAAAATTGATAGTGGCGCAACTCGAAGAGCAACGCGACACATTGGCCAACGAAATCACCGTATTCAGCCGCCAACTGGAAACCGCCGAAGGGGGCGCCGAACTAATGGCCAGCTATATCGAACGCCGGGATGAGTTAAGCGCCCGCAAAATCAAACTTGTGGAAGAATTATCGATTCTGGGAATGACCAAGGAGTGTATCGAACTGGCCCGCCAGAATATCATGATATCAACTCTGGAGGTCCTCGAAAGCCGAACCTCGGAAATCTTGCGGATGATTACCGCCGGTAAATACAACCGCGTCCGATTCGACAAATCCACCCTCAAATTCGAAGTTTTCGCCGACCAGAAAAACGGTTGGGTTGACCCCGAAAAAGAACTGTCTAAAGCTACAGTTGAACAAATTTACCTGACTGCCCGATTAGCTTTGACCGAGTTGTTGGCCGAAAAAACCAAACCGCCGATTATCCTCGACGACCCATTTGACAGCTTCGATTCGCAACGGCTTGACAACACCATGAAGATGCTTAAACAGCTGGCCGCCGACCGCCAGATACTGCTACTTACATCGGATGACCGTTTCGATAGATACGCCGACCATACAATCCAATTGCAGCAAATATAAAGCCGCCTTTTCTGAAATATTTTCCCATTAGCTTTACAAATTTCTAAAAATATCCTCTTAAAATCCGATCAAGCGCGAAAATTCGCTTGATTTTATAATCAGCACGTATAACTTTATTAACATGGATGAGCTGTGGGCGCCCTGGCGTGCGAAATATATCTCGGGTGAGCATGAAAAAGGATGTATATTCTGCAACAGACTTAAACAGAAAGATGATCGCCAGAACCTGATTCTCTATCGCGGCAAAAAAGCCTTTATCATTCTGAATCGTTTCCCCTACAACGGCGGCCACCTGATGGTCGCGCCTAAAGCGCACAAGGCCGAAATCACCACTTTAACTAAAGCCGAACAGGCGGAGTTATTCGAATTGGTAATATTATCCCGCAAGGTGCTTGGTAAGGCCATGCCTATCGAGGGGCTCAATATCGGCATAAACATCGGCGAGGTGGCCGGTTCAAGCGTTAAGGATCACCTTCATATACACGTGGTGCCCCGTTTTTTGGGCGACACTAATTTCATGCCCGTAGTCGGACAAACTAAGGTACAATCGTTTTCGCTTCCCGATACATTTGAGATGTTGAAAAAAGCTCTCGATACTATTGTGAAAAAGTGAAGATACCGACTAAAAAAGAACTGATCGAATTACAAAAAAAATATCGCACCGACAAAAAAATCGGCGAGGTATTCGGCGTGCCGGGAAGGCTGGTCGCTTACTGGCGATCCAAGAAAAAAATCGGACCTTATAACCAGCCGAAATATTCGCGCGAAAAAATCACCGAACTCTGGGAACGTTTCGGCAACGATAAATTGGCCGGGCTCGAGTTGGGCGTTTCCGGCCCCGGTTTCCGGCAGTGGCGGATCAAGTATGGCCTCAAGCAAAAACCAATTCGCCTGAAATTCGAACAGCTCGAACTATCTCTTCCCGATAATATCCGTAAATCTAAAACTACCCGTAAAGAAACCTTTATCCGCAAGCTTATCGCCAAGAAAGCCGGACTCAAAGTTGTCGATGAAGGCCAGGTTGTCGAGGTCGCCCCCGATAGCATTGTGGTCGGTGTGGAAGTTGCCCTGGTCCTCAATCACTTCAAAGAGATGGGAGCGACTCGAATTTGGGACAAATCGAAAATCGCGGTCGTATTCGACCGGCCGATTTCCACCCTCGGAAACCTAAACCATGCCAGTCTAAAAGCGGTACGCGAGTTTATCAAGAAACATGGAATAGAACGATTCTACGATATCGGCTGGGGAGTATCGCATCAGGTGATAACCGAAGAGGGATTGATTTTGCCGAACTATCTGGTTTTTGGTAGTAACAGCCACGCTCTGGCTTTCGGTGGAATAGGCGCGCTGGCGACTGAAGTCAGCGCCATGGATATTGCCTCGGTATGGGCTACCGGCCGCGCCTGGATTAAGGTCCCGCCAACGGTTAAAATCATTATCAGGGGAACGCTGGCGCGCGGTGTCGGCGCCAAAGACATCGTTCTAAAACTGTTTCATGATTTTGGCGCTGGCGGAGCCAACTATCGGGCAATCGAATTCGGCGGCGATACGATTTCCTCGATGTCTATTTCGCAACGATTTACTATCGCCGGGCTGACTCGCGATTTCAACGCCAAATCGGTGCTGGTGCCTTTCGATGCTATCACCCAGAAATATCTTAAGAAATTTTCCCGCCAGAAATTCGCCCCTATCATGGCCGATCAGGACGCCCGATATGAAAACGAACTGGAAATCGATGTCTCTTACCTGACCCCGCAGGTGGCAACCGTTGATCACGCCAGCCACGTAAAACCGGTTGAGGAAGTATCCGGTAAAAAAGTCGATCTGATTGTGATGGGCGGTTGCTCGCATGGTTCGCTGGCCGATTTGGAACAGGCGGCGGCGATTTTAAAAGGACGCCGCGTTCACCGCGAAACCCGAGTGTTGGTCTTGCCCGATTCGCGAAACGCTTATATCGAAGCGATTGATAAAGGATATATCAAGACCCTGGTGGAATCAGGCTGCGTTGTTGCCAGTTCGGGATTCGATATCAAGCAATGGTCGCTGGGGGATACTGAACGCACTCTGGCAACCTGCAATTGTTCATATCCTCACGGCAAAGAAATTTTCTTGGGCTCGCCTGCCACAGCGGCCGCCTCGGCCCTGGAGGGAGCCATAACCGACCCGCGGAAATATCTATGACAGGAAAGCTAAAGGGGAAAGCCCATATTCTGGGCAACGACATCGTTATAGACATTATCCTGCCGGAAAGCGAAACCGACGGCGATTGTGCCGTCTCAACGCGCGCCAGCGTTAAAGCCGACCGGGCGATACTGGCGCAGATTGAACCCGGCGAGATGATTCTGGCCGGCGCTAATTTCGGAATCTGCCATGATGTCTGCCCGAATTCGAGTCTGGAAAAAGCGATTGCGTATCTAAAAGAACGCAAGCTTGGTTGTTTGGTGGCGGGGTCGTTTTCGCGGATGTTCTATCGGGCTGCTATCAACGGTGGCCTGCCGGTGATTGAATCCAAAGAGGCTTTCCGGATGGTGAAACCCAAGGAGGAAATCGAAATCGATTTGCTCAAAGGGGAGATTTCCTGCAAATCTGGTATCGTAAATGGCCAGCCTTTGCCCGAACCGCTATGGCGCATCATCGAATCCGGCGGTCTTGTCGGCTACGTGAAGCGGGCGGCGGGAAGGTAATTTTTAAATTTGCCACTAACTTCCTTGGCGACTCGACAGCAGGGAACGGGATATAATCTTGGATTCCGGGTCAAGCCCGGAATGACAGATATTTTAAGGCGGCTGTCTGAGGTGCTATCATTTTGACATTGAACCAACATTTTATTTATTCCTTTAAGATCCGAATAACCGCTCGAATCAGGCGGTTGCAGTAGCTTAGAAGAATCAGCCTACGGCCGTCTTCCTCGGTTTGATTTAGGCACAGCTACGGTACCCATGTTTGGAGACGCCGTGTCATTGCGCAATCAGCGATATCCAGTTGGTCGTCTGCCAGCGGTAGCGTCGTTTTCCGACAGCCGCCATTAGCTTTCGATCCTTAGTCTTCCTATAATACCCTCAGCTAGCATTCTTAATGCGAAATGTATGCGGATTGGGAATGTGGGGATTGGGGGAGAAAGGGTTAGGGGAATTGGATAGGGCAAAAAGCCTCAGGTAAGCCAGTATTGCCGGATTATTACCGCGCTTTCCAAGACAATCGAAATCCAAAAATCGCTTGACCCGCTATTCGAACAAGCCGAAGCCGAGATTTTGAAGATAGATTAATTTCGTGGCGCGCGGGGAATTAGGGCACGCATGACAATTAACATTGCGCAAATATAAATTAATGCCCCCTTTTTTTCGTGCCTCAGGATGGATGTAGTAACACAACATCCTGAGGCGTTTTTTGTTCCGTCAGGTCGTAGAACGCCGCAGGCGGGCGTGACCTGACGGCAAATAGCATCCCCTACTCCCATCCCCCAAGAGGGAGGGGCCTTATCCGACTCTGGTAAGCCTCCATACACTGCGCCCATTGAGTTATGGTGCGCCATGCACGGCCCTTCGGGGAGACTTGCCCGCACAAAAAACCGGGCACGAACGTATAAGCCGTAGTCTCGTATTTCATTCCCCAGAAACTATTAAAAAGGGTTTCCTTTTTGAATTCCGTTTTATTAATATATCTTTTTTGGGAAAGTTCGAACGACACTAATACTCAGGCGGTAGAGGCAATGAAAAAGAAGACGGCAGTGGTGGCGCTGGGCGGTAATGCTATTACGCGCAAAAACCAGGAAGATACAATCGCCAACCAGTTCATCAACACCGATATCAGTTTATCGGGAATCATGCATTTAATCCAGGATGGCTACAATCTCGCGCTCACGCACGGCAATGGCCCCCAAGTAGGGAACGCCGTTTTGCGGGTGGAATTATCCAGGGGCAAAGCCCCCGAGCTTCCAATATATGTATGTGGGGCCGATACCCAGGGAGGAATGGGGTTCATGCTCGCCCAGACCATGCGCAATAAACTGGTCCCTCTGGGAATTAAACGCGATATCGTGGCCATCGTCACCCAGGTTGTTGTCGATAAAAACGACAGCGATTTTGCCGATCCAACCAAATTTATCGGCCAGTTTTACGAATCGGATAAAGCCGTCTTGATGCAGAAAGAATTCGGCTGGAAAATGAAACCATACCCCGGCGACAATCGCCTTCGCCGAGTAATCGCCTCGCCAAAACCGCAGTATATTGTCGAGAAGAATGTGATTAAGCAACTGGTGCATGCCGGCGTAATCGTTATCGCCTCCGGCGGCGGTGGAATACCGGTTATCGAGGATAATGGCGCGCTTAAGGGAATCGATGCCGTTATCGATAAAGACCGGGCTGCGGCGGTGCTGGCGCGCGATATCGAAGCCGAACTGCTGGTGATTTTAACCGGCGTGGATAAGGTGTCGCTGAACTACAGTAAACCTGATCAGAAAAATCTCGATCATTTGACCGTTGCCGAAGCCCTGTATTTCTATAAAGATAAGCAGTTTCCCCCGGAAGCATGGGGCCTAAAATCGAAGCGGCCATAGATTTCCTGAAATCGGGCGGCAAGCGGGTTGTTATCGGCTCCATAGAAAAAGCATATGAAGCGGTAACCGGAAAAGCAGGCACTATAATCGAACCGTGATATTACGAGTGGATATGGTTTAAATGTCCGGATAGATATCACGAAAGGCGATTTTTTACTTTGACGAATATTGATAAATTGGTCGAAGCCATACATCAAAAAGGCGGGCAATTATATGTAGTCGGGGGGCCGGTTCGCGATTCGCTTCTGGGGATTGCCGACCCCAAAGATTTGGATTTTATCGTATGCAAAATACCCATAGATGAACTCAAGCAGATTCTCGGCAAACTCGGTTCTGTATTTTTAGTAGGGCAGTCATTTGGCGTGATCAAGTTCAGGCCGCTTGACACTGAAATAATTTACGATATCGCTCTGCCACGAAAGGAACAATCGACCGGCGTCGGCCATCGCGATTTCGAAATCGATTTCGACCCATTTATTCCGATAGAGACCGATTTGGGTCGTCGCGATTTTACGATAAACGCCATGGCCCGCGAATATCCCGATGGCGAGATTATCGATCCTTTCAATGGCCGGGGAGATTTGAATCACAAAATCCTGCGGATGGTTTCGCGAACAAGTTTTCCGGATGATCCATTAAGGATGTTAAGAGGGATTCAATTTGCCGCCCGATTTGATTTGACAGTAGAGCCTTCGACACTGGCAGCCATGAAACAATACGCTTCGATGGTAAACACAATATCGCCGGAGCGTGTGGCCGAAGAGCTTAATAAGCTTCTTTTGAAAGCCAAACACCCATCGGATGGCTTTCGTTTGATGAAACAGACAGGTCTGTTGCATTATATCTTGCCGGAGTTAGATCAGACTGCCGGTGTGGAACAACCCGGAGGATATCATCGCTGGGATGTTTTCGAACATACTTTGCGAGTAGTCGATTATTCGCCGCCGAAATTAATTGTCAAACTGGCGGCGCTTTTTCATGATTGCGGCAAACCGCAGTCGAGAGTTTTGACAGATACCGGCGCGACTTTTTATGGCCATGACCGCTTAGGCAAAAAGCTGGCTGTGGAAGCTTTGAAGCGACTTCGTTATTCGAACGAAATAATCGAGCAGGTAAGCTTATTGGTGCGCCGGCATATGTTTTCGGAATCGGCCGGTGAGAAAGGTATCCGCCGACTGCTGAATAAGACCGGCCCCGAGTTGATATTCGACCTGATAGAGCTTCGCCGCGCCGATACATTAGCCCAGGGAATGGGACAAAATCCGGATACTGTGGATGATTACTTGATTAAAGTTGAAGAGGAAATCCGGAAAAAGAACGCTTTTACGATAAGGGACCTTCAAATTAACGGGAACGATATCAAAGAGTCTTTGGGCCTAACCGAGGGGCCGATCGTGGGGGATATCCTTAAGGAATTGTTAGACATGGTCTTAGACGAGCCGGAAAATAACGATCGAGACAAATTAATTGAGTTCGCTCGTGAAATATTTCGCAAAAGGCAACTTGACTTTTAATTATATAAACTCTTAATTATTAAAGATATGCTGGAGGACTTATGAAAATACATGAATATCAAGCTAAAGAGATTTTCGCCAAATTCGGAATGCCGATTCCCAAAGGTGAAGTAGTCACGGCGCCGGAAGAGGCTCGCAATGCAGCGATTCGCTACGGAAAACCTGTCATGGTAAAGGCTCAAGTGCACGTCGGCGGCCGCGGTAAGGCCGGCGGTATCAAATACTGCAAAGACCCCGACGAAGCGTTCCTCAATGCCCAGGATGTTCTGGGGATGGAGATTAAAGGCTTGACTGTTAAAAAGGTTTTAGTAACTGAAGCAGTGGATATCAAATCGGAAGCGTATGTCGGAATTATCACCGACAGACTCACTAAGAAAAACGTGTTTATGGTATCGCCAGCCGGCGGCATAGATATCGAACAGGTGGCCAAAGAGACACCGGATAAAATTATGAAATGGGGAGTC
>CAZTNJ010000079.1:0-14082 GCA_964614835.1 uncultured Ignavibacteria bacterium
ATTTTCAATTGATTGGGCTTCAATAGTAAATCGCTGAGCCAAGGCGTACGGCCCCCAGCCATTACCGTTTCCACCTTTGACCCGCCAGTGGTATGTACCAACGGATGGCGGCGATAATAACTCATAAGTAGAATTAGTTAAGGTAGAATCGTAAATTATTGGATTTTGAAAAGTCGAATCGATTGAAATTTCAATCAGATAAGTTGTAGCCAAATCGACGTCAGACCAGTCAAAAGCAAATTGGTTATTATTCATAATTTGACCATCCGACGGGAAAATTAAAACCGGCGCGGGCGGCCGTGGGGCTAATGGTACAAGTAGGATATCGTTCGTAACCGGCAAGGAATCGACTATCACATTATATATATACTGAGTAAGATACTCATTTTTTGTAAATCTGAGCGAATATGATCCGGGATTAAGGATGCGGTCGTACCTGCCAAAATCGGCACGGCAAAGCCTGGGGCGTATATCATCATTGTGACATTCCAATACGCGGACCTCGGCATCGAGTGGTTCTAATGTAACCGAATCGCGCACAACACCGGTAATCCTACCCCGTAAGGCCCGTTCCAGAAGGAAATATATAGAAGGCAGATTACGGGTAACAATGGAATCCACCAAACTTGCGCGCTGAATGGTCGTATCGGAGAGCTCAACGGTAAAAGCCGCTGTGCCGAAATATCCATAATAGTAGGCAAGAAAATCACCTTCACTAACAACTGCTCTTCTGGACCTGTATGTTGAATCGCCGGCGTCATTTATTATCGAAGCGGCAAACTGATTACCAATAGACGACATCATTGCCTCATCCGGTGAAGCACCATGTCCACCATCGCTGGTTCGCCAGAACCAGGGATAATAAACAACTTCACTTAACCCATAGAAGGGGGAGTGGTAATCGATAGCCACTATTGGATGAAAACGAAGACCAAAATCGCGCATAGCCATATTTTCCGATTGGGTAAAAGGCGCCGTGCCACGATACATCGATGATTCCGGGGTAATGGCATTAGGAGTGTTTGCCAACTCCCAGCCAATATCATAGTTGCGGTTGTTATCTACGCCATCATGAAAATCGAACACGCCGTTTGAATCATTGTCGCACTGATTCTTTCGCCACCCAACGTGATTTCCCTCAACGTAAATGTGTCCCTCAGGATTAATAAACGGCACACAATAAATTTCCAGGGAATTGATCAAATTTATCGCCCGTTCATTGCCAGAATCATAATTGCCTATAATGTCTTGAATAAAACCGAGTACGACTTCCGGCCCCAGAACCTCATTGGCGTGCACGCCACCCGCGATAAGGGCGACCGGCTTATCCTGTTCTATGTGCGCAGCGCTCGATATTTTTAGCCGCAGCATCGGGATTCTAAAGCGCGTAGAAAATCCCATAGTATCGAACTTGACGATATCGGGGTGGTCGTTTTGTATGGATTCAAAAATTGATTGCATCTCGGCGTAGCGATGATAGCGGCCGGGGAGCGTTTGGGCCGCGCTCTCATGAAATGACAGCGCGATAAGTACCAAAATCATAATAAATGCCGTATTCTTATCCGGTAGATGCATGACTAACTACTTCCCTGCCACAAACTGATATCTGCCCGTGGATTTCAACCCAGATTAAATCCACGTATTTTAAAATAATACGTTGGACAGGCGATTTCAAGACTATTAGTCAGCACCCCGGTTGATTACAGGGAATACAATGTATCTTCGGATTTTTCAAATTGGGAAATTTGATTCTAAAGGCATGTTAAAACCTGATTAATGCGAATGAAAAGAGGCGCGATAAATGAACCAGTGGCGTTCAATTAGAAAGCGTCAATAATTAAAATCAGCCACGATATTTAAAATGAATCACTTATAATAAAATACTCTAACGGTTTTCTAAGGGCGAAGTATCCCGGCTTATCCGGTTTCTTTTTTTGTAACACCACCTTCTTAAATACGAAATAGTCATTGACAAAAGCCTCTCCGCGCCTTAGTGTTTTATCGGAATTTTAAAAAGGCGATGGAGTTCGCCTATAACCGCTTATAAGCTGATAACTCCTACGATTTCAAGGTTATATACGCAAAGAGGCGTTTGTGGGCTTTGCCGCGATCAAATCCATATGTCTTTGACAAATAACATAGTATTACCTTTAATTCTCGGATTAATTTTCGGTATTTTGGCGGCGGCATCGGCCTATCTAATTACCTACCAGGAATACGTCAACCATTTTCCGGATAAATCAAAGCCGCGCCGGATGGCCATAAAAACGGCTTCCGTTGTATTCCTTTTTTTCGTCTTATCAATCATCGCTATCTGGTTTATTTTTATCTATATATTTCATCAAGGGGGCGGTGTTGGCATATAGCAGAAAGATTAATTGGCAGAAGGTCAAGCGGGAGTAGCCCTGAAACGTAAAATCAAATACCGAGAGATGATAAGATATTATTGCCCTGACTGTTGGGGCGGTTTCATTGTTGACCATAATATCTGCCCAGTTTGGGGAGAAATATTGTTTCCGTAAATGTTTAAATAATTATACTTGCAGGCACAAGCCTTATATTTTACTTTTTTAAAAATAACCCAAAGGCGGTTAAGCGAACGACGCGCTGATGATAAATTAGAGGAGTTAAAAAGCTACGGCCATAAAAATATCTAATATAGAAACCAATAAAGAGCTTCATTCTCTAGATATAATTGAAGAAATCGCCAGAGAGAAGCAGTCTCTTTTTGTATTGAACGAAGTTCAAGAAGTGCGAGCATCTTTTAATGCCGGCCAGTTTAACGTGGCGGTGGTCGGTCAATTCAAACGCGGCAAAAGCACTATGATCAATGCCCTGATAGGCAGGGAACTCCTACCGGCTGATATCGTACCTGTCACGAGCGCTATCACCGTCCTTCAGTATGCTCCTGACGAACGCTGCCGAGTATTATTCTCCAACGGGCAGGAAGAGGAAATCCACCTTGAAAAGCTGGGAATCTACGTCTCAGAGGAAGAAAATCCCGGAAACCAGAAAAATGTCCATATCATTTTGCTTGAACTTCCCGCGCCCATTCTCTCGAACGGTCTGCGGTTGGTGGATACCCCGGGCGTGGGTAGCGTTTTTGAGCTAAATTCAGAAACTACCAGAGCTTTTATGCCCAGAATTGACGTGGCATTAGTGGTTCTGGGAAATGACCCGCCCATAACGGGCGAAGAGCTTGAACTCGTTAAATCGCTAAAAGGCCGCGCGGAAAGATATATCTTTGCCATCAATAAATGCGATATAGCCTCAGAGAAAGTCCGCAATAAATCCGAGGAGTTCACCAGAAAAGTTTTAAGGAAAGAGCTTGGCGAGGAACCCCAATTTCTGATTCATTGCTCCGCATTTAATGCCCTTCACGGGAAACCGGATGAAGGGATAAAATCCCTTTCGGTTTTGCTTGGTGATACCGCGGCGCGTGCCGGCGAAAATCTTGCCCGGCAATCAGCAATCTCGTCATCGAAGCATTTAGCATCAAGGCTTATTCAGCAAATCGAGCTTGAAAAGGAGGGGCTGGTTAGGCCGTTATCACGCCTCGATGAAAATATTGCCCAATTTCAAACAGCCACCCGCGACCTCGGCGATTTAATGCTTGGGGCTAAAGTTAGAATCGAGAAAGAGGGCTCATTTGATTTTAATGAATGGACGGCGCAAAAGGAAAAATTTATCGCCGAAAAGTCTAAAGCCATAATTAATCACATTAATGATGAATTGAAAAACACAAACATTCCTAAAACGGCAATTAAAAACTTTGTGCTTGAAAAAGCTCGTGAAAAGTCAGCTGATTGCGTAAAAGAATGGTCTTCCCTAGCGCAGAGTCGTTTCGATAAGTTTTATGCGGCACGATTTTTGGCGGCTACACATGAATTGAACAGACTTACCTCCCGTATCTCGGCAGCAGCTTCAGAAGCGTTTGGCATTTCCCTTACCAGCTTTGAATTGCCAAAGATAAGCCTTATTCTGGATAAAGCCCCATTTGAATTTAGCCAACAAACCATGGCGCTCGATTTGAGCGACTTTATTGTACCGATCACTAACGTCATCTTACCGAAAAGTCGGGTGGTAAAGATCAACCTTAGGCATGCCCGTAAACTGATAGAGGAATGGCTTCAAAAAAACCTCTACGTTGTTGACGAGCATTTAATAAACTGGCTTGATACTGCAACCAGATCGCTTGCCAATGTTGTGAGCAGAAGACTTGCTGACTTAGAACAAGAAATACTGAGTGCTGTTGAAAAAGGACGCAATGAACGAAATATTGGCGAAAAGAAAGTTGCGGAGCGTCTTAGTCTGTTAGAAAACCAGCATTCAGCCCTTTCCGCCATTATTGACGAGGCAAAATATTAAAGTTTATAAGTAATATATAATCCAAATTCAGATTCCCGGATTTAGTGCAGTCATACTGATACATCTTGTCAGTGATTATCGAGGACGCTTTTCATCGATTGCACTTTATTTGGTATTATCGAAAAGAAACAATTCGGCTATCCGATTTACTTGAGATTTATACTATGTCCGCCGAACACGCGTTTTTCATTAGTCGATTTGAATTTCTATATATTAATCACACCCTCTGAAAGCTAAGATAGCCCAGTTATATTATCTCAAAGGCGGCACCATCGACCCAAACCATAAGTTATAAATACAAACACCCACAAACCAAAAGGAGAAAAAATGCCGCGTCCGATTCACTTTGAAATTTCTGCGGATGAACCGACCAGAGCCGTAAAATTTTATCAGGATGTTTTCGGTTGGAAAATCGAAAAATGGAACGGCCCGATGGAGTATTGGATGGTCATGACAGGCGAACAGAATCAACCCGGTATCGATGGCGGCCTAATGCGCCGCGAAAAACCGTTTCCGCCGACCACCAACACTATTGATGTGCCATCAGTAGATGATTTCATCGCCAAAATCCTAAAAAGCGGCGGCAAAGTTGTCCGGCCCAAAATGCCGATACCCACTGTCGGCTGGATGGCTTATTGCGAAGATACTGAGGGAAACATCTTTGGCATTATCCAGATGGATAAAGATGCTAAATAATCATTTGTTTTCATACCTCTTCCGAATCGCTCCCGCTTTTTGCCCGCGGGGGCGTTTTCATTTTGCTTGACCGGTATGGCACAATTTCCTATTATCGGACATATAATTTTATGCAGTTGCGTTTGACCTTAACCAAAGAATTAGACATCGATAAAAGGAGTGACAATGAAAGGCGATCCTAAAATCCTAAAAACGCTAAATATGCTTTTAGCGGATGAGCTAACTGCCATCAACCAGTACATGGTTCATTCGGAAATGTGCGACAATTGGGGTTATGGTCGGCTTCACGAAAAAATCGAAAAGCGCGCTATCGATGAAATGAAACATGCCGAGAAGCTGATTGCCCGTATTCTATTCCTGGAAGGTACCCCTATTGTAAGCAAACTGAATGACATCACCATCGGCGCCGATGTCGAAAAGCAGCTTAAGAACGATCAAAATTCCGAAGCTGGCGCGGTAAAAGCATACAACGCCGCAATCAAAGAAGCCGTGGAACTTCACGATAACGGCACCCGCGAATTGTTGGATTCGATTTTGAAAGACGAGGAAGATCATATCGACTGGCTGGAAGCCCAGGTCGATCAAATCAATCAAATGGGGATTCAGAACTATCTGGCCGATCAATTGAGCTGATAATTTCTGCGGGGTTTAGCATACTAAACCCCTATGCGATTATATTGTGATTAAAAAAGGCCGATTCATTTACTGAACCGGCCTCTTAATTTCAGTCTGAACGATATCTATTTAACTTCAAACTCGGTCGAATTTAATTCGACACGTCTGTTCATCTGGCGGCCTTCGGCGGTTTTGTTATCGCCGATAAAGTACTGCGGGTCTTCGCCATGACCGACAGACACCATTCTGTTGGCGTCGACGCCTTTCTGAATCAGGTATTCCATCACAGCGCCGGCGCGCTTTTCCGATAAGATTTGATTGTGTTTCTCGTTGCCGACATCATCGGTAAATCCATTAATATCAAGTTTAACACCGGTATAGGCTTTCATCGTTTCAGCCAGATCATCCAGCACTTTCTTGGAGGCCGGATCTGGCTCGTACGAATTGGTGGCATATTTGATATTAAGCGTGATTTTCTGCACCGGAGCTTTTACGTTTTTCGGGCAACCGTTAGCGTCAACTTCGGTTCCCTTGGGGGTACTGGGGCATCTGTCTATGCCATCAAATACGCCGTCGCCATCGGTATCCATCGGGCAACCCTTGGCATCGACTTTAGCGCCCTTAGGAGTATCCGGGCATTCGTCTATGCCATCGCAAACGCCATCACCATCGGCATCAAGCGGACAGCCCTTAGCGTCAACAAGACAGCCTTTCTTCGTGTTTGGGCATTTGTCGATTCCATCGAAAACGCCATCCTGGTCGCTATCCATCGGGCAGCCAAGCGCATCGACTAAACAGCCAATAGGAGTATCGGGGCATTTGTCATTGCCGTCGCAAACGCCATCGCCATCGCTATCCAGCGGACAGCCGACTTTATCAACCAAGCATCCGGATGGCGTGTCTGGGCATTGGTCTTTCTTGTCCGAAACGCCGTCTTTATCGGTGTCCTTGTCACCGCCTAAATAATAGGTCAGACCGATTGATGGTTCAAGATAACCGCGGAATGGACGGGTTTTCCAATCGCTCCAGCCATTCGGGTTCACTAATCCGGAGCTTACGTCATTGCTGATATTGGCCAGCGCGTAGGTCAATCTCGCTTGTAAATCGATCGTGAAATTCTCTTTAAGCCAGTAATTCATACCGGCGCCGACTTTGCCAGAAAAATCGGTGATATGGTTAATCTCGTTGTTCACTCGGCTCTTTACCGACCAGCCATCCACGCCCATACCCAGAATCACATAGGGCTGCATTTTCTTTTCGGGCCATAAGTAGTAATTGAAGGTCAAGCTGGCAAGTAACCCGTTAAGAGTGTAGGCGGCGTTATCTTTTTTATTCAGGGAAAATGATTGGCTGCTGGTGGCGGTACTGTCATCGTACGATGTTGCCAGACCAACCGCTAAATCGGACACCCAGCGGTTAGTGAGCCCATAACGAAGATAGAATTGGCCATCCCAACCCATCATAAACGGCTCTTTGCCGCCATTGCCAGGGAAATCTTTTCCGACAAAAAGAGGACAAATGAACGGGCCGCGAATTCCTATACCGCTTTTCCCTTGCCAATCCTGGGCCAGAATCGGCGAGGCCATCGCACAAAACAGAATCAGAAACAAAGAGAACGTTAACACTCTTTTCATTAATACCTCCTTAGTTACGAAATGCGATTAAAAGGCAAAATTCTATGCTTGAAACCTCATCTAAGAAAAAGATTATCAAGAGAATCGGCTTTTGTCAATTAAAATCAAACAATTTTGGGTTCGGATTGCTACGCAGGAGTAGTGTCAATTAAGCTTGTTTTCCGGTTTCGGCTTTTTGGAACGGCAGGTGGGCCGGCAGAATACCCCCTCGAACTCGCTATCGCGGTCGGTCAGGGCCTAGTACATTATTTGGGGCGAAGGCAGTTTATGCATATCGTTAATACCGTTTGCTATTTTTAATTAATACACTTCCGTTTACACGGGAGCAATATAATTGCGGAAAATATCGGTACATCCAGAAATGAGGCAGGAAATTTTGGGTGACACAATAAGCCAAAAGTGGTTGGCATACGTCCTCGTGCGCCAACCACTCAAAATCTAATTGGCGAATTCCAGTATGGGCGACAGTTGTTTTTTGTCGATGCGGTAGTCGGCAACCGCGTTTAGTACGCTATTGCTCGAACTAATCGCCACTCCAATTCCGGCAAATCGGACCATGCATATGTCATTTTCGCTGTCGCCAACGGCGATTACGCTGTTCAAATTTATTCCTTGTTTATCGATAGCGTGAAGCAGGGCATTACTTTTACAAAAATTATGATTGCATTTGCTGTTTTCCGAGTGGCAAAAATAGGATGGTACTTTAACTTCGCCGGTAGCGGCGCTCTGCGAAAACTCCAACTCGTTGGCCATTACAAAATCCGCCCCGATTTTATTTTTGATATGATTTGCGACACAATCGTAACTATCTGTGATAATTCCGACCACATACCCGCGCTCGTGAAGTTGGGTTATGGTATCAGTGACATCTTCCACGATCGGAATAGAATCGGTCACCGATAGAAGTTCGCCGATATTTTTGCCTTTTAGAAGTCTGGCAACCAGCTTGGTAATCAAGTAAGAATCCTGGTTTTTAGTTACGATATCGATTAGTTCTTTATGAAATCCAAATATGTTTGCCGCGCTTTCGATAAAACGGCCATTTAATATAGTGTTATCCATATCGAAGACTACCATTTTGCGCAAATATCTAACCGCATCTCTTATGGCGTCATCCATGTAGTCTCTAATAACCAGGATCGTTTCTAAATTATCGAGGCTGGCCCGCGACAGTTTATGCGCCCTCGATAAAATCGCCCTGGACACTTCCTTGGACATTTTGGTAAGTTGATGCCAAGGTTTCATCTTGTGTTCTATCGCGCCAATATCGACTTCCACTATTTTTGCTCCCAACAGGTGCATATCGATAAGCAGGGCAATATCCACGCCATAATCATCCTCGAACGTTACTTGTTCGAAAAATTTCCTGGTTCCGGCAACGATTCCTCCAAGAGGTTGCGCAATTCCTGAAATTGATGGGAAAAGCAAACTAAGTAGCGGTTTGGCGACAAGTTCGGTAACCCTGCCCGCCTCGCGGGAAAATCTCGCTTTTACGAAATCGGCAGTACCGTTGATAATGGGCTCGGTCATGATTCTGCAAACATCGGGATTAAGAAGACTCAAATCCGCATCCAGATACAGGACGATATTATTGCTTGAGGCAAGCAACCCATCTCTCATCGACGCGCCCTTACCCATTTTGGTACTTGTAATTACGCTGGCGCCGGCTTTTTTCGCTTCAATGACAGTATTATCAAATGATTTATCATCCACTACGATTACTTCAGATACATTTGTAATGTTAAGAGTTTTTTTTATCACCGCCGCAATCGTGCTTTCCTCATTAAGGGCGGGAATTATTACGCTGATCATGGTTTAACCTCCTTCTTAATTCGGTGGCGGCCTTAATTATGCGGAATGTGGGGATAAATCAGAAATCGCGGAAATCATGAAGGCCATGATATTTTAACTAAAAAGAAAATAATAAAATAACATAGGTGTGTCAACTTTTATCGGATGTAATTAGGATTATTATGAAAGTATGAGAATAACGATTGCCGGTTGTTGATCGTAAAAACCGCGAATATTGTGTAAAATATTTTTTACCTGAATTCCACCCGATAATTCACGATCTCTGGCACGTTGCCAAGTCGTATTGGCGGTCCCCAGGTGCCAGCCCCCGATGACACATAGAAATGGCTCGAACCGATTTGCTTATAGCCCCAGCTTAACTCATAAATCAAATCGGTGATATGCCCAAGCGGCCAGAGCTGCCCGTAATGCGTGTGCCCGGATATCTGCAAATCGATTCCGGCTTGAGCGACCTTTTCAAGCCCAAATGGCTGATGGTCCATCGCGATTATAGGAAAGTTCAGATCAACGCCCGCCAGTAGTTCCTCCAATGTTTTTCGCTTTTGCCCGGTGATTCGCGATTTTTCGCGGTCATCCCGACCAACAATATAAAAGCTATCGGCGATTTTTATGGTGGTATCGCGCAGCATTTTTATTCCGTGCGCTTCAAGGTATTCGCAGGCCGCTTGCACGCCGCCATAATATTCATGATTACCGGTGACAGCATAAACACCAAGCGGCGCTTTGATTTGCTTGAGCGCTTCGCCCAGGTTTTGTCTGATAACCGGCTTGGGGTCCTCATCGATAATATCGCCCGGCAAAAGCACGATATCTGGATTAAGCGAATTGATTTTGCCGACAATCTGATCGAGCATTCCCCTGCCGATGATTGTCCCCAGATGGATATCCGAGGCGGACACAATATTCAGTTTGCGCCAGGCTCCCGCGTCTTTAGGAATCGATAAGGTCAACGTTTTTACTCGCACATTACGGGCATTGTGATACCCAAATACCATCGCGATTATCACGATAGATAGTGCAATACCTGCCGTTACCTGTTTTGCGAGCGTGTAATTATCGCTTATCAACGAGGGGTAAAAATGGAAAAAATGATTTACCAGGCGGGTGAAATCGAGGACAACTATAATCAATAAGAAATATAAAATCGCGCCCCACCAGAAAGAACCAATCCAAATCAGAATATCAGAAATGAATACCGGAACGCGGTTTTCCAGAAGCCTACCCGCAAAAAATGTAAGCGCCACGAAAACAAACAAAAATAAATAGTAAATTCGCAAAGCCGAATCACGAGGAATCACCTGCCAGCCCCGGATAAAGATATAGTAGTTCAGCAATCCATAGATTGTGAGCACTATCGAAAAGAAAATTATCATATTCCAGTTCTTCATGTTACAAAAATGACAGAAGCGTCATTGCTCCTGCCATTTAACGCTTACCCTTGATACTGGGTTCCCGCCGTAAGGTTTATGTCATTAGGCAAAAGCCACCCACGGAAAAGCGGCATAAAACGCCGAACAGCATACTAAATCGTCAATTGCGCAATACTCGTTGGGAGCGTGCGCCAACTTTTCCTGGCCGGGACCAAAGCCGATAGTGGGAATGTTGAACATCCCCATGGTGGCCACGCCATTTGTTGAAAATGTCCACTTGTCGATTTTCGGTTTGGCTTTGAATAAATCGCGATAGGTTTTGTCGGCCGCGATTACGAATTTGTGCTTTTCATCCAGCACCCAGGTGGGATAGGTTTTCGGTACCGGGTAGGCCGTACCGCGCCAGCTCGGATGGTCGTAATCTGGAATCGACACTTTGGCATTGACGGCCTGGACTTCGGGCAATGCCTCCAACTCTTTCACGGCCGATTGCGGAGTTTCGCCGGCGGTTAAGCGCCTGTCGATATACAGCGCGGCCATATCAGCGACCGCGCATAATGAAGGCGAATTGGAACGCACCCGCGATGCCGCCAGCGTACCTTTACCTAAAAACGAATCATAAGCAAGCCGTTCGTTTAGTTTTTCGACCGCCGCGATTATTGGCGACAATTTATAGATAGCATTATCGCCGCGCTCGGGCGCAGAACCGTGGCAGGATACTCCGGCAACGACAATTTCGATTTCCATCCGGCCGCGATGCCCGCGATAGATGTTGCCAGCGGTCGGTTCGGTTAAAATTACCAGATCGGGAATGAGCTTATCCTCTTTGATAATATATTGCCAGCATAACCCATCGCAATCTTCTTCAAGAACCGATCCGACAAAATATAACGTGAACGGCAATTCAATTTTAAAATCGCTTAATATTTTAACCGCGGTAAGCATCGATGCCATCCCGCCTTTTTGGTCCGATGCGCCTCTGCCCCAGACTTTGTTATCGCGGATATCGCCCGCGTATGGCTCAAAGCTCCAGAGTTCTTTCTGTCCGATATCGACCGTGTCGATATGCGCATCGTAGGCGATAACCGGTTTTCCGTTGCCGATTTTTGCCAATATATTGCCGAACTTATCGACCGTTATTTCAGAAGCGCCGTTGTTTTTGAACTCCTTTTCCAGAAAGCGAATCAGCTTTTCCTCATCGCCGGATAAGGATGGAATTTTCACAAGTTCCGATAGGGCTTTGGCGGAATAGTCGCGATAAGTTTCGGCAGCCTGATATATTTTCGCTAGTTCTATCTTACTCATTCGATTATTTCCCATTTCGGTTGATATTTATCCAATTCGACCTTGGTGCGCTCATCCATTGGATGCGGCCGTTCCGGGATTTCCACATGTTTGGTCACGCCGCAGAGCGGAGTGGAGAAATAGCGTTGGCCAGTATCATTGATCATGGTCACAATTCGTTTCATCTCGGGATGTTTTTTCGCCAGTTTGATTGCCGCGGCTACGTTCGAACCCGACGATATCCCGCAGAAAATTCCCTCCAGAGCCGCCAGCTTGCGCGCCATCTCGATAGCTTCCTGCGTAGTGGTCGTGATTATTCCGGTTAACATCGAGACGTCGAGATTTATCGGTACAAAACCATCGCCGATACCTTCGATACCGTGCGGACCCCATTGTCTTTTGGCCAGAAGCGGACATTCGGCCGGTTCGATAGCGTAGAGTTTGGCTTTACCCTTATTTTTGCGGAAATACTTGCCGACTCCGGTAATCGTGCCGCCCGTACCCTGGGTGGCGATAAAGGCATCGAGCTTGCCGCCGGTTTGCTCCCAGATTTCCGGACCGGTGGTTTTGAAATGCGCCGCCACGTTGTCGGGATTATCGAATTGCGCCGGCACCCAATATTTCTTGAGGTTCTGTTTGCGAATTTCCTCCAATTTTTCCAGCGCCAAGTCGACATCGCTTTCGCCGCCGGGGGTGTGAATCAGCTGCGCCCCGTAAGCCTTGTCGAGCATCTTGCGCTCTTCCGACATTCCCTCGGGCATAACGATAATGCAGGGATATCCCTTAACCGCCGCAACGAATGAACATCCGATACCGGCGTTGCCGGTGGAACATTCGAGCACAGTCATTCCCTGTTTCAGTTCGCCGCGCTTTTCGGCCAGGTTGAACATGTTTAAATAGATGCGATCTTTTAGGCTTCCGGATGGCGAAAAGTATTCGAGCTTGCCTAAGATTTCGCAGGTAACTCCCATTTCTTTGGGAATTTTATTAAGACGCACCAACGGGGTGCGGCCTATAGTGTCGAAAACGCTTTTTGATATTTTCTTGTAGCTGTCCCATTTGATTGCCATGAAAACTCCTTAATCCGTATTCATAAATTCTATCTATACCGATTTTCATAAATCGGCAAGACCACCATTTTTACAAAATTATCAATTGGGCGAATACAATTCGCCCTTCCGATATTATCGCTGTTGGTATCGGGCACGATATATCGTGCCCCGACGGGATTATTTATACAGATGGGCAAGGCATGCCTTGCCTCTACGCGGGAGAAATCGTTCATAATATCTTTTTAGCTTTTTCCGACACGGCCTCGATTGTCGGTTCGACTATTTCGATTTTGCTTTCGATATTTTTAGAAGCGGTATCGATATCTTTTAAACCGTGCCCGGTGAGCAATACAACCACTTCCTCATCTTTTGGGATACTTCCGTAATCTATCAGCTTGAGCAATCCCGCGTAAGCCGCTGATGCCGCCGGTTCGGAGAAAACCCCGGCCTCGGCCGCAAGCGTTTTCTGCGCCGCCAGAATCTCATCGTCACCTACAGATATCATTGCCCCCGATGATTCCCTGACTGCTCGCAACGCCTTGACTCCGTCGCGCGGATAACCCACCGAAATCGAATCGGCAATTGTATTGCATTGGGCCAGAGGCGTAATCGGGGAATTCGATTCGAACGCTCTCACAATTGGATTCGCGCCTTTCGCCTGCACGCCGTACATGCGCGGAATTTTATCTATCAAGCCCAAACCCAACAAATCGTAAAAGCCTTTATACAAACCGCTGATAATACAACCATCGCCGACCGAACAAACAACCGCTTGCGGGGCATGTCCCAAATCGCGGGCGATTTCGAGCGCGGCGCTCTTTTTGCCCTCGCCGGTAAACGGATTGACTGCCGTGTTGCGGTTATACCATCCGAACTTGCGGCAAGCCTGTTGACATAAATCGAACGCGTGGTCGTAATCGCAGTCTAAGCAGATCACCTTCGCACCGTGAATCATTATCTGCGTAAGTTTGGGGCGCGGCGCGTTCTTGGGCACAAACACCACTGTTTTAAGCGATACCGAAGCTGACAGAGTCGCCAAGGATGATGCTGCGTTGCCTGTCGATGCCGCCGCTATCACCGGAGCGTTCGCCTCGCGCGCCATAGCAATTGCCACGGCGGAGGCTCTATCCTTAAACGATGCCGACGGATTCCGGCCATCGTCTTTTAGCCAGAGATTTTCGATACTTGTTAGCGAACACAGATTGGGTTATTGGATCAACCCTGTCTGTCCGACATTTAAAGGCGGTAAAT
>CAZTNJ010000080.1:0-13947 GCA_964614835.1 uncultured Ignavibacteria bacterium
GGATCGGTGGCAGTTACCACAAACTGCAACTGCTCATTCTCGTTGACCGAGCGAGGGCCTATCGAGGACAACACTGGGGTTCGGTTTATATCATTGACAGTAATGGTTACCAATTCAGTGTCTGAAGCGTTAGATGTGTCATTAACTATGAATGTTACGTTATACTCGCCAGCCTGATCGTAGTCTGGGTCGAATACAAACAAACCGTTGCCATTACCGCTGTCATAAAAAGCGGCATTCGGGGGAATATTAAGGACACTAAAGAACAGACTATCCCCATCGCCATCGGTTGCAGTAACTACTATGGCCAGGTGAGCGTTTTCGTCGACAGATTGCGCTCCGATAGGGGCCAAAATCGGCGCGGTGTTTTGCGCCGTTCCTGCCGCAACCAAAAACATCAAGAAAACGATCGAAATTGCAGGTATTGTTCTCATTTTATCACAGCCTCTTTACAAATCCCTATCAAATTGACAGCGTCCGCCCCCGGGGCCGGGCTATCTCGATAGGGCCGGGATTATTTTACTAAGAGCATTTTTTTCGTATCGTTAAAATCTTTCGCCTGAAGACGATAGAAATACACTCCGGATGATACCGGATTACCATCGCTATCTAAACCATTCCATATAACGGTATGATTACCGGCTTCAAAATATCCATCCTCAAGGACATTAACATTTTGTCCCATCACATTATATATCGAAAGCTTTATTGCCGAACTTACCGGCAATTCAAAAGAAATAGCCGTATTTGCGTTGAATGGATTAGGGTAGTTCTGTTGCAAACTGAAACTGGTGGGAAGTTCGCCTATAATGTCAATCTTAAGGGTTTGCGCATCGATGTCAACTAACTGAAAATCCGTTAAACGAATGGCAGATTTAGGATCAAAATTGTCGCCTTTAGCTTCCATATCCATCCGTATCAATTCGCCGGTTCCCGGGCCGAAAACCGATAAATCCAGATCATAGATAACTCCAATAACCCGGTTACCGTAGTCCTGATAATCCATCCGCATACCACTAACAAGCGAACCCGATTCCATGCCATGGAATCGTACTTTCGATGAGTCGTAATCGAAAGCGAACTGTAAACCGGCAGCTTCATGATCCAGAGTTGCCCATAAAGGCAACCAGGCCCGCGATCCAGGGGCCAATCCATCTCTGATCAATTCGACATTACCGGCAACCAGAGGTAAGGGCGGATTTAAGATCGCCCGTCCTAAAATATGATTAACCACGAGCATCAAATCCGATATTCGCACTTGCGTATCGCGGTTGAAATCTGCGGCATCAAATGCGCGAAGGCTCAGAATTGTTCGGCTTAAGAGACTGGCAACGATCGCCACGCAGTCGCCAACCGTAACTAGGCCATCGAGGTTAGCATCTCCCAGCCGATCGACCGTAAACGTATCCGGACTGAAAAGAACCGCTTTTGATGTACCGATAGAATCCTGGACCGTTGTCGCTGAATCAAACGTAACCTGTTTGGGTCCAAAAGTAGCGCGCGAATCGACATCAATAGTGAAATTAATAATGGTGTCATTTCCGGCCGCGATAGTCTCATTTCCCATCGAGAAAACCATTACCCGGTAGCGATCTTCAGCCAGCAGTTGTGAGAAGAAGGCCATGTCTTGAGCTCGCGAACTGGGGATAGCTGATCGAATAGTCAGTATCGTCGGATCGAACAGGAAATCAAACTGCAATCCATAGATTGGTTTGGCATTTGTCAAATTTATAATAATCGAGCGCCCGGATGATCCGGCAAGAGCGCCTTGATTGGCGGCTAATTTTAAAATGTCATTGGGAACATCGACTACAGTAATATCGACAGTTCGCTGGCTGCTTGCCCCCAGCGCATCGCGGGCGGTAAAAATTACCGAATAAACATTACCCCCCTGAGTGAAATCAGGATCGAATGTGAATAATCCCGAAGCAATAGAATCACCAGTGGCGCTGGGGAAGATAGCGTGATTCGGTAATCCGGAAGCCGAGATGGTGACAAAATCGCCGTCAAGGTCATAGGCCGAGACAGTGAATTGCAGGTGCTGACCTTCGATAATACTCTGCGATGCGATCGCGTTAATAACAGGCGCCCTATTACCGGCGCTGGAAACATTAATAGTGACCACCCGATTAACGACATTACCGAACCTGTCGGCTACCTGGAAATTAACATTGTAGCTATGTCCGATTTGGCTATCCGCAGGCACATAACTAAAAGTGCTCTGGACGTTTCTGTATCCAATTGCAGTCGCAAATGTCGAGCCCGTAGGTAATCCCGAGGCGCTTAATGTCAAACTATCATTATCAACATCGGTTGCCGCTACTGTAAATTGCAGCAGCGAACCGGCTATGGCTGATTGGGGTGTTGAAGGTATACTGCTGAAGACTGGCGCGGTATTAGTAACCGGTCCCACAATTATATTTCCATTAACTAATTTTGGTCTTATTGTAGGGAAGCCGTTTTGAAGACTTCCAGTCCAGACATTTTTTGAAGAATCGCTGGTAGTGAACCGGATTGGGTAATATCCATTTGACGTAAGCGAGTTTATTCGCATCCGAATAACCATCGCCGCATCCGAACCAATCCCAATAAGAGAATCGGGATAAAAAGAAGCGGCCACTACTCTAACAATTCCACTTCTATTATAAACGAGAAATATGTTGCCGGAATTCGAAAGAAAGGCGGCCCGCCCAACCACATAGACAGATTCCGCCGTAAATCTTGTAGTGTCGAATTCAATTTCTGTAATAAATCCTGTCAACGAATCGCTATGGTTAGCGAAAATTATATTCAATGAAACGAGATCGCCACGCTCGCCCTGAACGTTTGCTATTTTCATGGTATCAACCTGCGCCAGCGATGGTTCCCACATCGCAAGGCAGAAAACAGCAACCGCCATAGCTATAAACCAGTGAACAGCCGATCGGAACTTCCATCTATTTCGCATTATTGACCTCTTCTATCTTAAAAATACCATTTTCTTTGATATCACCGGAATTTCATTTTGAAATAAGGTATAGCAATACACGCCTGAGCCAACCTCCCTTCCTGATTCGTCCAGGCCATCCCAGATAATATCGTTGTTTCGTCCGGCGGCCGATACAAATGCCATATGGCGCACCCGGCGACCCAACATATCGTAAATCTCGATCGAGCCAGTTCCAGGCGTTACGACCGAGAATTTTATCTTCGTCGAAGAGTTAAAAGGATTCGGATAATTATACAGGTCAAATGAATAATTTTCGGGCACCAAACCATCATCGATACCAGACCCATCAACAATGATGATAGCGCCATTGACCAGCACTGGAATATACACATGCAGGCCAGTATCATCGGATATGGAATTGTCGGCTGGCAGTGAATCTTCAAATGTTAAGTTAACCGGACCGGCAAAAGCGTTCCAGCGAGCGGTAAAACGGACAGACGCGACCGGACCCCTGCCGGGGTTCATGTGGTCGGTCAGAGGGTTGACGGCCACGGCGAAAAATTTAACTACGCCGGGACGCGTTGTATCGGCGCCAAAAACCCCTAAAATTGTCGCTCGTGGCATTAAAGCCACGCTTTCGAGGTGAAGTTTAGCATGATCGTATTTTATCCTGAACGAAAAACCGCCAACATTGAAAGTATTTACCATATTAATAATTACGTCTACCGTATCGCCCGGTCTGGCGGTATCGCCGACCACCGCCATGGTATCGGTCATTGAATGAATCTGGGCATTCACTGGTGCCGCCAGCGCGACAATAAACAATCCCAAAGCACATCCTGTTACTTTAAAGATTCCTCTCATCCCTCCGCCTTTACTTTAGAAAACTCATCTTTTTTGTTATCGAATTTCCAAGCATCGATAACCGGTAGAAATAGATCCCGGAAGGCATTCCATTGCCATCGCGGTCTTTTCCCGTCCATGTATAATAATATACTCCAGGTTCAACGCTTCCCTGTTCATATAGAGAAACGCGGCGTCCCTGGATATCGAAGATTTCCAATTTAACGAATCCGGTTTTCCGAATTTCGTAGCGGATTTTCGTCTCGCCGTTAAATGGATTCGGGTAATTCTGTTCAAGAGTGAAATATTCCGGGATCGCGAATTCGCTCTCTATAGATTGACTTGATCCGAAATTGATTGTGCCATCTTCGGTGATAGGATTAATTACCCAATAGCCGGTCGTATCGGTGATACAGGTTCTCGAATTATCGAATAGTATCTGCGTACTCATACCGATCGGAGCGTTTTCGGCCACGGTTAAAGTAACTCGGGCAGCTTCATGATCGCCAAATGCCCAGGGCGCCACCGAGGCGCCGCCTGGCATGTCGGCAATCGCGGTTATTCGGATTGTCCCGGTGTCGCAAAAAACGTTAAAATATTCATAATTTAATGCATCGATTCCGCGTTGAGCGGAAACAAATCGGGCGCTTATAGAATCGCTTAAGTATAAAAATATACTAAAACCACCAACATTAAACATCTGATTATGTAGATAGACCGGAATAACAATTGTTGAACAAGGCGGAACATAATAATCATCAATATAAAATGTATCAACTGTTTGACTAAACGTAGACGTGCCAAACGGCAGGGTAAACATTACGGCCAAAATAATTTTTCTCACATCTCCCCCTTTGCCATGTATTTATTCATACATTAGCGATTAAGCAAATAGCATGCCCCCTTCCCTCCTAACCTTATTACATTCATTGTAATATCATTAACCATGCTGTCTGTTGTCATACACTAACTTGACATACTATCCATTATTATTGTGCAAAATTTAATCAGCTCATTCCCGATTACTCATTATACCAGTAAGCAGTTATTTTCACACTATTTCGTTATTCAATTCTTTTCATATTTAATGGTAAGAGAGGCAAAAGCCTCTCTTACCAAAGTATCTCCAGATTGGACCGGAGCCAAAGTAAATTACTTCAGCAAGGTCGCTTTCATCGTCTTGGAGAATTCGCCGGCGACTACTTTATAGAAGTAGACACCGCTACCAACGTTGCTAGCATCCCAGTTAACCGAGTTCACGCCAGCTTCCATCTGACCGGCATTGATCGTTTCGACAACCTGGCCAGCCACGTTGTAGATGGTAACCGTGACGTTAGCCGAGGTCGGCAGAGCAAAGCTGATCGAGGTCTTGACGTTGAACGGGTTCGGGTAGTTCTGAGCTACGCTGAAGGCTGTCGGCAGAGCTTCGCCAACCTTGGCAATCGCGTTGAGCGTATGGCCAATATTGTCAGAGACTGCGACTTCGCCGAATGTCATCGAGCCAGAGCCGACGACTGGAACCGTGAACAAGGTATGGGTGCCAGCGGCAATTGTGCCATTGTACACTACGACCGACAACACGCCATTCTTATCCGTGTAAACCATATCCATGCCATTAGCAACTGGAGCGCCGAGTTCGACGCCAGCGTGGTTGATGCGGACGACCGCGCCACCAACGGAGGCTTCAGAAGTTACGGTGACATCCATATTGCCGGAAGCATTGGCCGGCATCGCTACTGTAGCAGCGACGTTCATCGGAGCAAGCTTGCCGCCAGGCATGATTGTGCCGTTGATGATGTTGATCAACATGATCAAATCGGCGATTGTTCCAAAGTAACCGTCGCCGTTGATATCGGCGGCATGAAGCTGCCACGGATCTAACGGATAGGTGACTGGATCCATCAAGTAGTTGGCCAACAGAACCGCATCACCGATTTCATACGGCTGCAAGTTGTGGTTGACGTCGCCAGGGACCACGTTGCCGGTGGTCTGAATCTTGATGTTGCCGCAATTCAGATCGAGGAAGTTGGTCGAAGCGAAAGCATCGAGGCAGCCTTCGGTCTTCCAAACATTCAAACCAGAATTGTCGGTTACGGCGTTCCACTGATAGTTCACTGGTTCGCACATGTAGAAGCAAATCGGTATGCAGAAATTGGTCGGATAGTTATAATCGGGTTTCACATACCAATTAATCGAGAAGATGGCGTCGCCATCAACTTGGATGCAAGGATCGGCTGGAGGAACCTGATTATTCAAATCGTTGATGAAGGTTACCTTGACAGCGCCAGACGGTGTGCCGGGCGGGCAGCCAGGGGTGATGGCCGGGTGATAATTGACATACCAGTATTCGCCACCGAGTATCGGGGCTTCTCTGCGTACGCCAAGAATCTGCAACACGGTCGGGTCATAAACGATTGTGAATTCGAAACCGCCGATGCAGGTGCAGCCGCCATCGAGGGTGACTGGCATCCAGGCAGAGTAGCCGGGCCACATCGGGAACGAATCGTCCATAGCGGCAATCATCGAACCAACCAAGCCGGTGGTCGTGACGCCAGTGAAGGTATAAGTGGCAGGATCGGTGCCATCAGTAGCGGTAACTACGACGTCAACATTATTCAGAGCAACGCCGCAGAAATCGATATAACCGCACCATTCGCCAGGTTCGCTGGAAACGGTTACGACTGTGCCATAGTTCGCGGTGACGGTGATGTCATTAAGATCAGCATCGGTCACGCAGAAGCTATATTCGCTATAGGCATGGCCACAATAGTCGGCCGGCAATGTCGGCATAGCGCCAAACACTGGAGCCGAATTGGCCGAGAACAAGAAATCGGCAAAGTGAGGTATCGAAACGTAGCCGGGGCCACCAACGGTATCACCGCAGGAGAATCCGCCCAAAGTCGAGCTGACGCCAGCCTGCAGTACGCCACTAAACGTATTGCCAACCCAGCCGCCTGGATCCGGCAAGGTATGAACTACGAAGTTCAAAATCTGGGTCGGAGATTCGAAGTGCAACCACGGGTTCGGGCCGCCGCCTAAATCGGCGAAGCCCAAGAACGAACGGCTATGGAAACCAGCTGGGTTCGGCGGGGAAGCTTCGAATGTGCCTAAGAATGAAGCATCATCCCAGCCTGCGCCACCGACAAACGGGGCAAATGCAAAACTGCAGAGAGACTGCGGAATAGCATCGATGTAGATGTCATTGACGCCCAATGGGAAATGCACGTTGGCGATATAAGCCGCCGGATCGGTTTGTATGTAAACCGGTACGTTCACATTTGCATTATCTTTACCAATGATAAGGCCGCTCCAGACCGTGCCGCTAAAGGTTCCACCGAACCAGATATCGACGTTCTGAGCAGACGCTGAACCTATCAAGAGAAGCATCGCTAAAAGCGACAACCCTAAAAGTCTTTTCGTCATGTTTTACTCCTTCAATTCACACAAATGGAAGTTGGCAGTAATAAAACTCCCACACACAAGGTTTCGAGGAAATCCCTTTCCCCTAAACTCCCCTCTTTTTGTAGCACCTTGGTTTAACTTACTACATCACCTCCTTCAAGGAAATCAGGTAAAATTTTTGTTATTTCAATCATCATTATTTAACGGTTCCACTATTTAAAAATTATCATTATCCTGTTAAAACTTAATAAGGGGGCGGTTCGGGCCCAACTCCTTTAAAATACCTTACCAGGTAGGTCACATCGCCGCCGGAAACAAAACCATCGTTGTTGGCATCGCCGGCCTTAACTATACAAGGGCCGGCGGAGAGTCCCTTAAAATAGCCGACCAGGAAGGTAACATCCGAACCCCGTCTTTCGCCGTTACAATTGGCATCGCCGCGAATGATAATAGTAGGATCGATAGTCATCTGGATGCTGCCATTATAATAGTAAGTAACATTGGTAAACCCGAACGAATCAGAAACAAAAAGCTGTTCGATACTTAAGGGCAGATAGTAATTAATAATAGTATCGGTATCGATATTAGAGGGCAAGCGGAAAGTCATATAGAAAATCGGGCCACGGCCGCTATCGAGGGCGACAGGATGAGGCGGCATGCCGTCGCTTCTAGCAAGCCCGACCGCGTAGATGCTATCCGGGAAATTATCGCTGGGAGCGCAGTAGAAATATTCCCAGGGAAGATGTTCAACAGTATGGGTGAGCGTATCAATCAGCGTATCTATTGGGTTACCAAGCGAGTCGCGAATGACAGTTATAACGATATTGGTATCGTATTCAATGTGATAGCCCAGGCGCCCCCCGACCGTATCAGCCCCGGCAAAATACATCGGTTCGGGAAACGGGGCATGGATAATCATATTAAAGCCGCCGATTGGGCAAGGATTGCCCAGAATAACCGGATACCGAACAACCATCCTGTTAACGACGGTGGTATCGTTCATATAAATGGTGTCGGCGCAAGGTTGAGCCATTACTGACAAAGTCAGCAGTATCATGGCTATTACGATTTCAAAGAACGTTACGACTAATGTTTGCCTCATCGAGCTTCCCCGCGCTCCTTTCGAAGTAAAAATCCATTATTTACTTTAGTTTTCCAAACCATTAGCAATCGTTCGGGTTTTTACTCCTAACTTTGGCGTTTCCCACAAAACGTCGTATATTCGAAATCATTTTTTTCGTTTTTCTCAAGCGAAGAAGCCACACCAATACTTCTCCCGTTACTTAACCTGCGTTTACGTGATGTTGACAAGAATCGGCGTACTTCTAATCATTAAATTGGGTCGTCTTATTTCGAACGAACCCATCGCTCATCTTTCATGATCCAGAAGCACAATCAATTTTTCAACATCCAACTCCAGAAGTGTCACAGCCAGAAGCCATGCGGAGTTACTTCAGGCACACCCAAATATATACTATGTCGATTTTATGTCAAGTAAAAAAATGCAAGTTTTTTAACAAATTTTCGCACATCAAACCCTGCCGCCATTAAGCATCTAATAGCTTTATAAGCATCAGAGCCCGCCAAGAAGAATCGGCAATTAAAGCATTGCATATCGATTATAGTCAATTTGCCCGGGAACAGCATTAAAAACGGCAAGGAGGTTCGCCAGAAATTCCTGGAATCCACAACACTTTAATAGTCAACATGTTATCTGCACCAACCAAAGTAAACGAAGTCAAAGAATGGCAGCTATACTGTTCCAACATTGCCCCGTATGTAATAGCATTCATAAAATATGAATAATAATGCATTTTTTCCTTGACAAAGTTATCGACGAAGTCTATTTTGTTATTAATGAATTTGGCGTTATTTCATTTGAAATACGCGCATAACGTCTCATTATGAACCCTTATACGAAGGGAGGTACTTGGTGGTACTATTCATTGAGGAACTTGAAGAGAGAGTCGCCCCAGCGGGCTACATCCCGTCCGGTTCCTAGTAAGAGCACCTGATTAGGTGTACCTTTGAAAACCGCCTCTTGCCAGGCGGTTTTCTTTTTCGGGGCGACTATCGAATTTGTGCCGTAATTGGTTTATCGGCGCGGGCGGCCCGTATCTTAAAATAACGTTCGATAAAAGGCAGATTTCCCAGGCTGGCGGTCTGTCGATCTTCCGGAAAAGATTTTTGGAGCGATTGATACATCTTGTCAATCTTAGCCATCATCTTAATAGCGTTATTGTTTTTGCCGCATTTTAAATATATATCGGTTTCAACGAGGCAGGCGCGGAAGTATTCCGGCAAACAGCCATAGCTCTCGGCCTGTTTTTTAATCGCCCTTAGCGATTCGAGGGCATTATCGAATTTTCGGGACGCGTTATCAATATCAGCCGCAACAAGCAGCAGGCGGAGTTTGGTCAGCACATTTTGGGTATCGAGGCCGGTAATGAAGAGACGGGCCGGCTCAATCCGATTTTGCCGGAGACAGATTTCAGCCCCGGCAATAGCGGCGTTAGTGGCGATATCGGAAAATTCATTTTCCGTTACTTGCTCGATTATACTTTTATATAAGGAGAGTGCGGACTCGTCTTGCGTTAATTCGAGGAGACGGGCTTGATATAATTTACCGGTCAGCAACTGCTTTTTGCCGGGATTTTTCTCGGCGGCAAAATCATCAAGCAACTGCCGCGACCTGATTAAATCGCCGGTTGCCAGCGCCAGTTCAATTTGACCAAGAAGGATATCCAAGGCCAGGTCATTATTGGAAATATCCGAACAAATTTTACGGGCTTGAATCAGCATCCTATCCGCCAGGCGATAATTTCCCATGACCAAACAATCGCGGGCCAATAAATAGCTTGATTGAGCCGCGAAAAGTTCGTGACGATTTTTAAGCGCGATCTCGAGGGTTTTCTGGTTGGCCTCGGCCGATTTGATAATATTCCCCATCTCATGATATGCCCAGGCGATATTGGATTCCATATTCAACTGCTGATCTACATAGTTTCGTGTGAGAGCGATATCCAGGGCCTGATGGAAATAGGTCAACGCCTGGGCAGGATTTCCCGAATTAAGATAAAAGAAGCCGATATTATTCAGGCCGACCATCTCCTGATAATAATTTCCAACTTTACGGGCGCAATCCAACGCTTTAGCGAAACTACGAAGCACTTGTCCGGTATTACCGACCAGATCGCTGATAAACCCGATATTGCTGTGAATTTTCGATTGTTCGAGCAAATCTCCCAGCTCTTCGTTAATTTTAAGGGCGCTGTCGAGAAATTCAAGAGCCGTGGTATAATTTCCGTTTAGCCAGTGAGCCAGCGATATATTATTCAAGCAAGCCGCTTCAAGCGACCGCTCCCCCAACTTTCGGAATGAATCAAGGGCTTTTTGCGAATACTCTATCGATTCGGCGGAACGCTGGTCGCGCCGGTATAAGTCCCCGAGGTTTTTATAAATCATAGCCAGCATTTTATTGTCCCCGGAGGATTCGGCATATCGAACCGCATCCTGGTAATACTTTTCGGCGCTCCTATTATCAACCATCCTTTTGGCAAAATCGCCGGCGAACAGGTAAAGCCGCGCCAATTTTTCGGGTTCGGTTTGTATCTCCGTTAAGGCCGACTTTGCATTCAGGGCCAATTCAAGGTAGCGGCGAGTCTGTTTCAAATTGTCGTCTCGCAAAAATTCGGTCGCCGCCTGATAGCCACATTCGATCGTTTGCTTATGGTCGGGGATTTTGGCGTAGTGTTCGGCCAGTAGAGCATGATTATCAGGCTCACGGATAGTAAGGAATTCCGCCATGCGTCTATGCATCCGCGACAGACGAGCTGGTTGGAGTTGAGAGGTAACGGTCAAAGCCAGGCTTCTATTAATTACCCGACATTCTTCATTATCGCGAATTATCAAGCCGCATTCGGCCAAGCGAGCGACACAGGTTTTTACATGTTCCATACATGAATCGGATATTTGAGCAAGGTCATCATTAGTCAGCGATGTATCCGCGATAGCTATCCAAGACAAAATGTCATGCTCGCGGGGGGTTGGAGTCAGCAGTTTATATAAATAATCATCCCGAACCGAATCGGGTAATATTGAAGATTCAACTGGCTTAACGGATACCCATCCTCTGGAAGTAAATTTGATGTAATCATTTGCTATCAGGTGAAGTAAATACTGATAGATGATTTCGGTATTATTCCCCGCCCAACCATATAAACAGGCAAGGTATTCATCATCCAACGAATATTTTTTGAGAATCGTGCTTAAAATATGGGGTAGCGAATCTTTGCCGGTCAATTCTTCCAGTTTATTTAAATCGTGACACCTTAGATAAAATCCGGCATTATTTTTAATGGCTGTCTCAAGGCTGGATGATAGTCCGAACAGGCGAGCCGCCTCAAAAAACGATCCGGGTCTATCGGCAGGGTTTTTAGCTAGAAGCTGCTGGATGGCTGGATTCCAGTGGGCGAATTTCCCGGTTAAGGGAAGCGGCGGTAATTCGGCAATCGCCTTAATCAGGCTGTCCTGATCGGCCGCAATAAACGGAAGGTGTCCGGTTATCAATTCATAGATGGTAACGCCGAGGGAGTAAATATCGGATGCTTCCGAGATTTGCCCGCCCCTGACAATTTCGGGGGCAAGGTATTCCAGGGTACCGCAATTATTCGATACTGCCGCATCGGTTTTTTGCACGAGATTAAAATCGATGAGTTTCAGAGAGTTATCGGGGCGGCGGTTAAAATTTTGCGTTTTATAGTCGTTATAGATATAACCGGAATTATGTATAAAAACGCCGATATCAAACATCTCAACCAGCGCCGAATGCAATTCAGAATCGTTGAGCCTGCCACAAAATTCCTGCAGCGGCCTGCCCTCAACAAGCTCCGAGATTAGCCCGCATTGATTGCTATCCTGGACAAAGTCAATTATTGCTACTATTCCCGGGTGGCGGCAGGAATTTAAAAACATGTATTCATTTTTAAGGGCATCCAGATTAATAGGCGAGTTATCTTTAAGTTTTTTAAACGCGAAAAACGAGGATGAGTCCAGATGGCGGACTTTGTAAACCGTAGTCAGGCCGCCTTCGCCAAGCGGCCCCTGTAATTCATAGTGTTTTTGGAATTCATTGTTCATTTATTGGCAAGGGCAATCGGCAAGTGAATCTCGAAATATGCGCCGCTATCCGGAAGGTTTCCGGCTTTAATTTTTCCGCCGTGATTATTGACTATTCGCAGGCAATTGGAAAGCCCCAGACCATGTCCAGTTTTCTTAGTGGTGATATGAGGTTCGAATAATTTTTCAAGGACATCTTCGGCAATACCGGGGCCATTATCGGACACGGTTAACATGATCATTTTCTTTTCTTCCGAAAACGCCGCTTTAACCCTAATACAGCCTTCACAACTTTTAAACTCGGCAAAAACATCCGCCGAATTTATGAACAAATTAAGCAACACTTGATGAATCTGACCGACATCGATATAAACTTGCGGTAGATTTGCGGGCACATCTATCTCGAAAGTGACACGCTTGAATTTCGGCTGCGGTTTCACAAAAAATACAAGGTCTTCGACCAGCCTACTCAAATCATATGTAACTGGTTTCGATTCAAGTGTTGAGAAATCCATTAGGCCATCGGTAAATCGTTTTATCTGGTCGACATTCTTCACGATGACATCGACTTTGTGCTTAAGATTATCGACTTTGCCCTGACTGAGATTCATTGAAACCAACTGGGCGTTGGTGGATATCACTGTAAGATAATTATTCAATTCATGTCCGATAGCGGCCGCCATCTCCCCCTTACCGATAAGCTTCTCGGAAAGGATAAGATATTGTTCGAGAACTACCTGCTCAGTTATGTCTTCGAATAGAATAATATGACCGCCTTTATCGCCGCGATAATTATCAAAGGGACAGAAATGAAGCTTGAGAACGATTTCCTCATCGCCGCGCTGGATATTGAATCGGGAGATGATGACAGGCAGGTTTTTATCCGATGAAAGCGATTCGGTAAACGTGCGTTGATATTTTTCGGGAATACAGTCGATAATCTTTTTTCCAATCAGGCCATCTGACGACTGATTCCATCCAATTTTAGTAAAAATCTTCTGGATGCTATCATTTATCGCGGTGATGCGAGAAGCAGTATCGACCACCAATAATCCCGTTGGAATATTGGCGATAATGTTTTGCTGGTACTTTTGAAGCTCAAGAACCTCTGAATAAAGCCGGGCATTATGAATAGCAAGGGCAGCTTGAGCAGCAAACATTTCGAATAGGACCAGATCCTGCTTGATGAAGATATTCGTCTGCGATGAGTTGTCAAGGTAGAGGACCCCGATAGTTTCGGTTTTTATTTTTAAGGGGACTACCATAGCAGAACGAATATGTAAATCGATGATGGAGGCTTTTTCGGAAAATCTCTGGTCGTTTAGGGCATCTGATGTATAAATAGATTTGCCGGTTTTAACAACAGAGTTGGCGATCGTAGTGGAAATCCGCATATCTTCAGAATTAAGTTGTTCTTTTTTAATATTATGGGCAGTCTTAAACTGTAAACGATTATCATGATCCAAAAGCATAAGAAAACCACGTTCGGCATTAAAAAGATTTACCGATTTGGTCATCACTATATCGAGAATATCATCGAGAATTAGTGTAGAATTGACGGCCTGATTGATATCATACAGAGCGGCTAAATCATCGTAATCTAAAGTCCCGACAAGAGATGTATCTCCCATATTTTCCGGTTCGGAAAAATCATC
>CAZTNJ010000081.1:0-13925 GCA_964614835.1 uncultured Ignavibacteria bacterium
CCTTTGGTTAGCGATAATCACTAACGTTTGTTGGATTGGATTTGTCGGTGGGGGCTTTCAACACCCCGAAACATTTGGCCAGCGATTTATCGATTTCAGTCTGAAGCGATTTTATCTGTTCGAAATCGAGTTTTTCGCAATCGAGGATGTTTTCCACCGGCCCGAATAACTGGCCGTATCGGGCGGTTTTTAAAGCGTTGATTTTCGATTTCAGGGACGCTACAACATCATCCCTAAGTTTGAGTCCCAATTCGAATTGGGCTGCTATTTGTTCGAGGTATATACGGGTTTTCTGAATTGAATCTCTTACGCTATCCAGATCGAGAAATCCTTTTTCTGGCGCGCCGCCGATTTTTTCCTCCGCAGCGGCAAGCATGTTGATATAGTCAGGTATCTTCAACGAATAACTCCTTGTCCGACAGGGCGGACTATGTTAAGGGTGTTTAACTTATGCGAGGTTAGATTCAAAATCGAATTCGGGCGGGCCGATTTCCAGCTGAATACCGATTTGTTATCGAGGCGGGTTTCTATTCTGGTAAGCCGCAAAAGCAAATCCTCTTTGAGCTGATAAAAATCCTTTTTGGTGGCGAAATTTTCAGCCAACCGGATTTCAAGATTGGAAATTCGTTTATCCAAACTGGCGACCAGGTTCTCTTCGGCTTTACCCGATAATTCGACCTTAAGGCTTTCAATTGTCGTGTAGTAAGTTGATAACGCCGCCAGAATAACCAGGACGATTGTCAGCGCGTAATCGCGATATTTTGCCGCCATCAATAACCCCTATCTTATCAGATGAAATTGCCGTTGATTAAGTCGAACCAAGATAATATCCAAACCGGCTGATGGAATAATTCCAGACCTGCCGGCCACTCCCGGTATGAGCCGGAAAATTCCGGGATTGACGTTTTCAATCGCCAATTGGTCGGTAATCGATGTCCCCGGAATCGCCCCTCGATATACCAGTGAAGTCTCGAGGATTTTTTCCACCCCGCGATAGTAGAAATGTATATCTTTGGAAATTTGATGGCCGCAGGTCCTTATATCCTGTCCACAGGCCGAACATTCGGGCTTATCGTAGACAAAGCTGACCGAGCACTCCTTGTAAATGCCGGCATCGATATTTAAGGCTAATCGTTCAGCATTTTCGGTCTGCTTAAGCCAGTAGAAATAGCTTTTAATCCATAGTTTGCCGTCTTTTTCGATTGTTTCGGCCCAGAAATTCCGGGCGACCGGAAGGCCCCCTTTATTGTGTCCGATTAAGACCGGCGAATCGATAAACATCCGCGCGATTTCGGGCAAATCGACGCGATCGAATCTACCGCCGTATGCATTGACCGAATCGCTGACAACAAACATCGCCCGGATAAAGATATTATCCGGTTTTACCGGTACCGGCGGCCGGACGTTTGAATTGATTAGATTGCAATATTTTTGAAGGTTATGTTCGATTGGCGTAGCCGATAATTGGGCTAATTGAACCGCTTTTAGCTTTTCCATTCACGACTCCTCTCTTCAATAAACCGGTTATGGTAATTTTAAATGCGAATTGAAGTGGGAATCGTCTTATCAACTATATAAATTGCATCAAGTTAGTTAAAATATGCAAAGAAATGCAATAGAGCAAATTAAAAAGGACATCATTATTCTGTTTACAAGAATATCTATAGGTACATGACAGCATAAGTTGTTATCTATCAACACAATTAATATTTCGATTACTCTTCCAAACTTTGGCATGGTATTTGCCATTAATTAGGACGGAAATTATTGTAAAATTGAAATTTTAATAGTGTTAAGAAGAGGAATAATAATGAGAAGACTAATTCTAATCACAATGACGACGATGCTTGCGATTGGCTTGGTTGGGATGGCTGATGCTCGCTACCTTCTTGATGAGTACTTTGGCGTGAATCTTACGGTAAACTCATCGACAGGTCAATTTAACATGCCAAATTGGAGCCCTCTGGGTTTCGCCAATTTCCATGACAACTGGCGCACGGATGGCGACATGCACGCCCCCGATCCCGGGCCGCGCTATTATGTTTCGGAAGTGTTCGATATTGAATCTATGTATCTCGATATCAACCGCTCCACCAACGAATTAGTTTTTTCGATAGTAACTTCTATGCCTAACACCGGTTTCAACCAGGTTTCCTGGTATCCCGGCTATGTTTTCCGCGCCGGTGATATTCGATTCGGTATTGGCAATGATACTTATGTCCTGGGGACTTTCGGTAGCACACTTGGCAATCTATACCTGAATCCGAACATGACATACACTGATGGCTACCGCGGATTTGGCGAAAGAGGCAATCCGATTTTAGCGCCCGGAAGCGTTTCGATGGGCGGTCTCGGCACCAATTTCCGTTACAGCGAATATCTTAATGCCGATGGCACATCGTTGATTGAAAACGGTTACGCGACCTATATCATGGAAGGCCGAATTTCGTTTGCCAGTTTGGGGCTTGATGATATAGGCGACGCCAATATGACTTTGGCTATGAGCTGCAATAACGATGTCGGCACGGTTGCCGCGGTACCCGAACCAGCTACACTGACTTTACTGGGTCTCGGTTTGGCGGGCATATACGGCGCCGCGCGTCGTCGCAAAAAATAATAATCGAAAATTCCTCTCTTGTTTGATTTAAACCGGCTTTTTATGGCCGGTTTTTTTATTCCCAGATCGTGGAGAACATAACTTGAAAATTAGTAACGCGGATAGCCATAGTAGGCAAACATTTGCAATAGGTAATGGGGTGCATGACGAATAACGGTGAAATCAAATTGTTAACACTTTAACTGGGAATGCGTTATAGGAGCCTGATGGATTAATAGCGATGGCATGGCAATTGCTTAACATATTATTGGAATGTTTTTGCCAAGATAAAGCCTCTTTGCAGACGTCCCGGTTGCATTTATGGGTAGTCCAAGCTGCCCAAAAACAAGGCCAGCCTTTCCTCTCCCTCCTTGGGGCTGGCCTTGATCTTTTATAGGAAATCCCTAATAATTAACGAAATATCCGAGTGCTTAGCGGACGCCCCCCGTTTGCCAACGGGTTTGCAGGGCCAGTGGACACTCCCCGTGGACGAGAATATCTATAGAAACGGGGCAGTGCCTCGTCTCTGCCTTGAAATCCTCGTGCCAGGCAGTTGTCCTAAACTGCCGGGAAATTAAATATCGGGCGAACTAAAGTCGGCAGATGTGGACATCTGGCGTTCACGGATCAAAATCTTTACATGTAAAAGACACCGACACAGAATACTTGACACTAATATAAGGCGACCTTATCGGCCGCCATTTTTAATAAATGATTAAATGTATCAGGGCCTAAAATCCCATTATACCTTAGATGGTGCTCATCCAAATCCGCGCTTGACATTTTTTAAAAATATCGTAAATTAAACTTAACGGATTTTCACTGAATAGCCTGTCGGCTAAATCTATACCGACAGGATAATAAAAAAATTATATTATGAGGTCAAAACATGAAAATTGGTTATCGCATTAATCTGCTGGTAATGATACCATTCGTTTTGTTTGCATTAGCCAGCGCTCTCGGTAACACCGCCAATGTACAGCCGGTTGATGATCTAACTATCAGCCGGGCAGCCCTTGAAGAGCAGGGATTGGAAATGGACGATATGCGCGATTTAGAATCGGCGGGAAAGGGTAATAATCCAACGGTTTGTGTCGATTCGCTGCCAAACAACGATGTATTATTGATACCTGATTCAGGCGCCGATAATGTCGGAATGTATGATCCGATGACCGGTGATTTTTTGGGTATATTCATAACCGGCCATGCTGGTTTCTCTACCCCAATATGCGCCATAACCGGACCGGATGGCAATATCTATGTTTCCGATCAGGTTGCGGATGCGGTGTTTGTATTTGACCGCGGTGGTAATTACGTATCCACTTACGCCGACGCCAGCGATGGGCTTAATAACATAAGGGGTATCGATTTCCGCGACGGCCATCTGTTTGTAACCTCCGGCGATGACTACGTCGCTGAATTCAGCGGACCGCATACTCGCCTAACAAATTTTATCGAGGATGGAAGCGACCCCTTTGACATCCATTTCCTCCCCGATGGCCGGGCGTTGCTCTCCGATATCCAGGGATCAACGGATAATGTACGTCTTTACAATGCCGATGGATCGTTTGCCAGTCAGTTGTTCAGAGTAAATTTCCCTGAACAAATTCAATCCGATTCGCTGGCGCCAGGCGCTTACCTGAATGCCTCATTTACGGCCGACACCGTTCGGGATTTCGACATTGATGGATCAACAGCCCAAATTACACCCTGGAACGATGGACGCGGCTGCTATCGCCTTGGAAATGGCAATCTTCTTCTGACTTCGGGCCTTGGCGTATTCGAAGTAGAGCCTGGAACCGGAGTAATTATCGAACAGAAAAGCGCGGTTACAGGAAGATTTATCGAATTATGCCGGGCGCCGCAGGGACCTGGTTTGGGCTTTATCTCGGGAACGGTTTATTCAACGCCCGGAGTCCCGTTACTGGGAGAACGCGTAATCGCCTCCGGCCCGGATACCGACACTACTTTTAGCGGCGTTGATGGATTATATATTACCGGGCCGCTTCAACCCGGCCTTTATGATGTCGCTTTCTATGATGCCGTTTATGGCGATTCCACGGTTACCGCGGTTACAGTCGTTGCCGACGATACTACTATTCTCGATATGGTTCGCGGCTCGGTCCCAGATTGCGAATACTTAATCGGCGATTTCAGCGGCGATAACCAGCGCCTTGGCGGCGACGTTACTTACGGCGTCCGTTTCTTTAAGGGCGTCGGCTTACCGCCGCCAGACAGTTGCTTCATGGATTCAACCGGCGCGTATCTGTATGTTGCCGGCGATTGTAATGGCAACTGTGAAGTGAGAGGATCGGATATCACCAGATTAGTAGCTTATTTCAAGGGCGCGGCCAGTTTAAGCAATTGCCATTTCTTTCCGACAACTCTGCCAAGATAATATATTTTCCCATTATTAATCGCGAAAGGCGGCCCCAACGGACCGCCTTTTTTACGAAGGGATAGGTACAAAATGCCGATCTTCGGCAAGCTTCCTATTGTGCTTCGGGAACTATTCCTGCCCGTCTTTGGAGGGATTTCCGTAGCTATTAGTGCGGTTGTTTCGGGAATCGTAGTTCCCGGAACACATCACGCGTAGAATTTTTAGGCACGATATATCGTGCTTTAAAAGAATTATCCCTCAAACCTCCCCAATCCGGCCAATGATGGCATCGCCACTTGATTGTCCATATCGGCCGCCCACAATGCCAACGCCAGCGCGCAGATTCCATCGCCGGCAGTTTCATAAGCGGCATCAAGGGCGCGAAGCTCGTCGGTGAGGCTCCAGTTGGACCCATCCGGCTGGCTGATTTGCTGTTCGTATAAGGCGATTTCGCCGGAGAAAAACGACCGTTCCAGATTCGCCAGAAGTCGTTCGCGATTGCCGCCGCCGAAATTGAACCCTTCCGCGCCGATATCGCCAAGCGATGACAAAATCACATCGCCGATACCGGTGGAATCGATAAGCACCCGACCTCCGTAATTGTGATAAAGCGTCTTGATCCGATTCACGATTTCCGGCCAGTCGCGTTGATACCGTTCGACATGCACCACTTGATATGGCTTGACGCTGATATCTAAAACAACTCCTACAGTGAAAGTTTGTTTGCGGGCCAAATCCCATCCATGCATATAGGTATGGTTGTCCAATCGCCCCGACGCGCCATTGCTTTTGGCAATCGCCGCGTTGAGTAGTTCTTCCGATATCAATCGCCCTTCGAAAGATGAGAATTGCCCCAGCAGATGTTGGGCGGCGCGGGCCGGAGTCATGGTTTTCTGAAGGTAATCCAGCGATTCTTTCGGCAAAAACGGATTCTCGTAGGAGCTTCCGTGATACACAAAACCACGATTTTCTTTCTCTATCAACTTACAGCGATGATAAAACCAGTTGTAGCCGTTGGGGGTCGAGCTGTAATCGAGCGTCCCGGCGCGGTCGGCCAATCGCATCTTGAGCACCCCTTCGACAACCGCTTCCGCCTGCGGCTCATAGGCGACTTCATCGAAATTGACATAGTCATAATCCTGGCCCAGCAGATGTTCGCCGCGATTGGCGCTGGTACGGGCGGTGAGTTCTGAACCGTTGCGAAAGACGATTGTCGAATACGGCGTCACTCGAGTCGATTTGATTAGCGCTTTCAGTTTGGGGGAATTTTCCAACAACCCGATTATTTTGCCGTAGATAATCTGCGCCTGATCGATCGTTATGCTCACGTTAAGCGCGCGATAACGGCGATAGCGATCATATCGTCGCGGCCGGATTTGGTGAATGCATCGATGGATCAGTTTTACCGCTTGAATATCCGATTTACCCCAGCGATTACCGGTAACCAGCGCGTTTTCGAATCCGGTTGAGCCACGCAGCCAGGCGATTTGGCCTTCGTGCGGGCTAAAACCCAGATACTCTTTTGCAAAACACACCGGGTCGCGTACCGATTCACGCCAAACGGTTTTAGTTGAATTTGGCCTACTCGCATAAAGCTGTGGGTTACGAATATTTTTCATTTAGACAATTCCTGGCTGCGGATTTCGTTGAGTAATTCGAGCAGCAGATTTTCGACATTGCCGGATTCGGCCAGTTTCTGTTTCAGCTCGATTGCCTTGAACGCGTGTTCGATTTTCAGATCGAGCTTGTTATCTATCAAATCCGAATAAATCTGCTGGACAATCAGATTCAGCAATTGCTCATCGGAAGATATAATATTCGTTTTTTCCGCCGATTTAACAGGCGCCGGTTCTGGGGTAATCGTTTCAAGTCGGTTTTCGCCAATTTGGTTTGGCGCTGGTTTGGCGCCATTATCGTTAAGATGGGATTCCAAGTGTTCCGCCAGAATTTTCTCATCGATTTTCAAGTCGCGAATTTCGGCCCAGCGAAGCAATCGTGGAGTTTGCCAGTTCTTCTTAGCATTGAGTTTTTCGACTAATGGGCTTGCGCAAATCGCGCAATTGGTAGTTTTTGTTTCCATCAAACAACCCCCGGTTCGATCTTGTCGATTTTGTCGCGAGCCTCTTCCCTGCTTAACAATCCGGATTCATATTGGGCAATGATGCTGTCGGCGGCGATTTTTTCGGCCTGATATCTTTCCAGCGAACCGAAAACACGTCTGTTGTCGAATACGATTTCGACATCGCCGGGCAAACCGCGTAACGCCATCTCCAAATCCAGAAGCCATTGCAGAAATCCCTTTGCTTTTTCTTGTACCGCCACGATTTGCCGCATCATAAGTTCGAATTTGAATTTCGCCCAGGTTTGAGTCGTGCCAAACGAATACCCCAGCATGAATGGATCAAGGTGAATTCCGGCACATATGTTTTCGACCAACGAACGATGATAAAGATACCAGCTGGAAGCCGCCCCCTGACCATTGGGGCCGACCGCCGAAATTTGCACATCATCCCAGGTAATTGCCGAATCTGCCGGCCGTAGGCTCTTGAACAAATCAACCGTACTATCGAAATAATTGTTGGCGCGTTGGATATAATTAGTTTCGCTTTCGCCCGGCGCCCTTTCGGGTTTTTTAAGCTGAACCTGAATACGCTGATAACCGGAGCGTTCAAGATTTTCTGACATGTCGTAAATTAATTTCTGTTCAAGATGCGAAATAAATCCTATCGATGAAAGCAAGCTGGCGCCGCGAGGGTCATCGGCTTGGAAATCCAGCGCCGTGAAATAAAAGGAGGCCGGGTCGAGTTTCAATCGGCCGCTTTCCGTATCACAATAAAGTTGCCATCCGGATGATTGTTTCTCGAAAGACAGATACCGATTATCCGATTGGTTAAATCCGGCTAGCCCATCGCCGGTAGCCCTGAGCAATGCCTGTCCCCCAAAACAACCATCAATAAAAAGCGTCCGAAAAAATCCGCTAACCAGCGTCTCAATACCGCCGGATTTCTGGTAGGCGGAGGGGATTAAAGCGCGGTCTATTTCCTTAATGAATTGAGCCGCCTTCGATTCGGACAGCTTGTCGAATTTGAACTCAACCGGCGCCGCGCAAAGTCTTGTCCAGAGCCAGATAGCCCCGTTTAAAATGGGAATATTATCCGCCAGGAAACGATACAACGATAGGCGATCCTGAACGCGGTAGCCATTACCTGATGGCAACTTAAGTTCAAATCCCGATAGCCGAGATGGTTCGAGGTTTCTCGCGGGCGATTTGGCTTTTTCTCTACCCAGAATCGCCCTAAGTCGATTTTTTAACATGCGTTCTCCTTCATTATTACCCTTCCTATAATACCCCGCGTGCTAATTCTTAATGCGAAACGCATGCGGATTTGGAGAAAATAAAATGCCATACCGGACTTTTTTTCATTTAATCCGACGGCTATTTATGATATAATGCGATAATTATAATGTTTGCTTTTTGACAAAAGCGGCAAGTGATACAAAATCAATTCCGGAGGAAAAATGAAGCGTTTTGCGATAATGACCCTAACTACCGCGATTTTATTGGGCGGGCTTGGTTGCGGTAAAAAAACCGACCTGGCTTTGCGTTACGAAATGGAGAAAGCTCTGGCAAAAGCCGACCGTTTAAGCGAAGAGCTATATGGCCAAAACCGAAACTTATCCGACTCAGAATTTTCGAAGATAGTTGGCAGCTACCAATCGGTTATAAAAATGATAAAACAAGCATCCGATATCAACGAAGTTGAAAAAGCATCGGCAGATAAAAAACAGGCCTGGGCGATTGCCGATTTGGCTCGAACACGAATCGGTATTATGTATTCCGATCGAGGTCTTCACGAAAAAGCATTCGAAAGTTTCCAATCGGCTGTCGCTGACCCGGCAATTTCAAAAATCCAGAAAAACGCCATTTTCAACTATATGGCATCGACTAAAGAGAAAATGCGCCAGTATCCCGAAGCGGCCGCTATCTATTTCGAGGAAGGCAAAGGTTACCGAGAAATAATAGTACCGCAAAATCCCAACATGGATGCCCTCGCGGCGCCCATAAAAGCGGCTCAGGCCTGGTTGAAAGCCGGCGACAAAAATAAATTCGACGCCTACATGGATTCGGCACGCGTGATCTATCGAGATATCGCTGAGGAATATCCGAAAAGCCAGGTCAAAAATGTCGCAATCGGGAAATTGGTGGCGACGCACATGCTTCAGGATAATTATCATCTCGCGATTGATATCCTTCGCGGCACCCGGGATGATTCGACCAAACAAATCTCGCCCGATGTCCTTTTAATGATAGCCGACATATATTTGAAGAATCTCAAAGACTACCAATCGGCCGAAAATGCTTATAGGGAATTTATCCGGATTTATCCAAAAGAACGCATCACGCCATCCGCCTACTTAGGGTTAGGCTTAACCCTGTATGAAATGGGAAAGTATCAGCAAGCCCGCGAAGCAGTCAAAGAAATCGCCGAAAAATCAACTGGCCAAAAAACGGTGCCAATCGATGCGAGCTATTTAACCGCCCTTTGTTTAGAAAAAGAGAATAAATGGGAACAGGCGCTCGGAAGATTTAACTTAATCCAGGCATCTTTCCCGGGAGCCGAAAAATCATTCGAGGCTGCTCTTTATATCGCCAATTACTACAAGACTAAAGGAGAGGAAAAACTTGCAGCGGATGCTTTCAGGCGGGCCGAAGAATACATCTCCAAGTATGCGAACCCGGAAACATCCAACGAAGTGATGGCCTGTAAAGCGATGGGATATCTGGTTCGTTGTCATACCGAGGCGGGTAACCTACCTAAAGCCATCGAAGTATTAACCGTACTTCATGAAAAACATCGCGGATTGCCGGAAGGGAAATTGGCCAGTTTGAGACTGGCGGATTTATACGAAAACGCCTTACACGATAACGCCAGGGCGGCCCAGTGGCTTGATGCTTTCATACAGGATAATCCTGACGCCGACAATATCGCCGAAGTAATCGCTCATCGAAAGGCATTGGGACAATAATGAAATTTTATCTTAGCCTTATCTTTTCGGTTATCCTATTAACGGGATGCGCCAAAAAAGAAGCGATTGAAAATTGGCCCTGTTTCAAGGGAAATTCGAATCGAACATCGCTTTCACTAAACGAAGGGATAAAGGATTCGCCGCAAAATATCTGGCGGTTTTCCATACCCTACTCGATAACATCTTCGCCAATCATCTATAACGATACTCTTTATTGCGGCACCGATTCGGGCTTAATCGTTTTGGAGGCGAAAACCGGCAAACAGGTATATTTTTTCAAAACGGCCGCCAGGATATTTTCGACCCCCGCCGCGGATGATTCGACCGTTTATTTCGGTTCGTGGGATAATAATTTTTACGCCATCGACAGATTTAGCGGCAGCAAAAGATGGTCGCTGACCGACAGTGGCGCGTTTGATTCATCCCCGCTTATCGATGGAAATTTGATTTATACTTGCAACTGGAGCGGAATAATCTACGCGATTAATAAAAACGATGGTACTATAAAATGGGCGTATCCAACTTTTGGAGTAGTGATTGGTTCGCCGGTAATTTATAAAGAGAACCTTTATATCGGAAGCGCCGACCAGTATTTTTATTGCCTGAATAAATCGACGGGCAAGCTGATTTGGCGATTCCGGGTAGCCGGAGATATTCCATCCACTGCCGCGATCGCCGAATTCAATGGCGAAGCAAGAGCATTTTTCGGAAGTCATGACAGCACATTTTATTGTGTGAATGCTGATAATGGACAGTTAATCTGGCATTTTCGAACGCGAAGCTTGAATTTTTCATCGCCAGCTTTGGCTGATGGTAAATTATTTTTCGGTACCGTTTCCGGTAAGATGCTTTGCCTGGACGCGATCACAGGCACTCTTCTCTGGGATTTCGATACCGGCAGCGATATCTATTCCAGCCCATCGATTGCCGGAAGCAGAATATATTTTACCACTTTTGGGAAAATGCTCTATATTCTTAAAGCCGACGATGGCACTCTCGAATTTTCGATGGCGCTTCCCGGCCCATCCGATTCATCCCCCGCTATCAGCGGCCAGAGGGTATTTTTCGGCGATTGGGCCGGCTTTATATACGCATTCCGGTAAGATTAAGCGATAGCGCCCGGCCCCATCACTTTCAATCAACGCTCCGGGCACGGATGATAACGCGTTTTTAAGGCAATAAATGTATTTAATTTGATTTGTTCCTGAATCAAGAAAACTCTTATCCAGCCAGCCTTCCGGATGATCGCAATTATACAATTTTGAAAGATACCCGAATAACCGCGGTTGAAGCTTTATTGCCAATCCATTGATTACGACTTCGAACCGCTCGCCGACTTTTTTGGCAAGCAAGGGCTTTCGAATTGCGGTTCGATGATTATCCTTGTCGCGCGATTCCATAGCCAAATGATTTTGACAATGCAGCATTAACTTTTCGGCGACAATCCGTGGAATTAAGGCGGCCACAATATCGAAACCGGCGTTGATGATATCAGAAGAAGTGAACAGCCCGGCCTGGTTTAATTTCAGAATAAAATCGCGCTCCAGATAAGGGGGTTTCAGGCGAGCCAAAAATAGGCCCGTTTGAGGCACACCCCAGTAAAGACAATCGGCGAAATTTTCCAGCTTACTTTTCTGATCTAATTTCGGCAAATATGATGGATATCCTATTTCGGCGACAGCCCTGATGATATTCGCCATCTCTCTACCGAGTTCAAGAATTCTTCCGTAACCAATGTTTTTAAATTGCTCAATCCTTATCGTCGGTATTTCCATGGCCAACGATACCAGAGTGATTAGTTTATCTAATCTTCATAAATATCGATATGCTCCGGCAATTCGGCAAATGGCCCGATGGGAAACTCGCCGAAATATTCGCGGATTTGGGCCAGTTCGACCGGATAATCGACCAAAGAAAAAGCATATCTATTCCCGCCGAGGTTTCGGCGCAAACCGGCGGGAGTGTTCAGTAAATAATATAGCCAGCTAATACGGTTATCGCCAAGATGGCATTTTGCGAATCCCGTTTTTATCTGCAGGGCGGTATTTAAATCGATATTGTGAACCGCAGTCGCCTTGCCGAAAGCCGTACAATATAAACGGTATCCTTTCAATTCAAGAAATCCGCTATCAAGCAGGATTTTAATTGCCGCCGGTATCTGATCGGGCTTTATTAAGCCGAGGCGACCGCGAAAAGTCGATTGGAAAAAAAAGTCAGCGTCATTTTGGTCTCTAACCACGCCACAGGCTATCCCGTGAAGCAGTATCCGAGCCCACTGTTCCATGTCGAAAGAATCGATTTCGGTTTTCGCTGTACCATATATATAGGAATCCCAGAGTATTTCCCGACTGGAATCATCGGCGGCGATAAAAATAGCCCTGCCAAAATCCGCGGTATGTCCCAATCTTCCGGCCCGCCCCGCAATTTGATTGTAATCGCTGGATAATAATGGCCGCTCTACCGGTTTGCCATCGCGGCCATCGTAATATTTTATCGCTTCCATGAATACGTTTTTCGAAGGGAAATTCACGCCCAGCGCCAATGTCGAAGTCGCCACCATGATTTTTATATCGCCATCCCGAAACCCATCTTCTAAAAGCTGCCGAATAGAATGACTCAAATCGGCGTTGTGAAAACCGACCCCGCCTTTTAAGCAAGCGATAAGATTCGCCTTCTGCAGAGTATCGGGAATGATTTCCAGCGATTCGAGGGTTTTTTGTGATGGCGGCAGGCCAAGAATATCGGCCAATCCCAGCGCTATTTTCACGCAGCTATTGCGCGTGGCAACAAATATCATCGCCTGTTCATTTTTATCTGTCAAGTATTTTACCGCCTGAATCAAATCGTTTGGAATATTCTGGGTCGATATATTCGGGAGCATTGTCTTATTGGAAACGAAATATTCTATTCCTTCGCGGCAATCGTTAAATCGTCGATAATGAAATTTGCCATCGAAAAGCACGCCGCGATATAGTTCCACCGGCCGATTGGCGCTTTTAAGGACACCGCAATCGAACCAGCGGCAAAATTCATCGCAGTTATCCAGGCCGCCGATGAGCCCGATTTTTTGAATCGATTTCGAAAGTAGGAGTATTTTGGCGATTGCCAATTCATAAGCCAAACCGCGATCGCCTGAAGCCGCAAGTTGAAGTTCATCCATAACGATCGCGCCCAGGTTTTCTATTGGGCGGATATCGTCGGCGGTAAGCGCGTTCAGCTTTTCGTATACGGCAACCGCCAGATTATAATCGCCTTTGATAAATGCCGAATCATGTTCGGGATAATCCGACGATAAGGCGATTATTTTAAATCCCGCTTTACGATATTTCCTTTTCAATTCGAAATATTTTTCGGTGGCAATCGCTTTTAACGGCTCTAAGATTATAGCTTTCTGGTTATTATTGATAGCTCGTATTGCAGCCATCTCGCCGCAGAGCGATTTGCCCGATGATGTTGGCGCGTTGATTAACAAGCTTTTCCCATCAAGCAAGCCATAGCTTTGGATAGCCTCAACTTGTATGGGCAAAAGGTATTCAAGGCCGGATTCCCGCCATAGGTCAAGTATCCGTTTTGGCATGCCGAACCGGATAAGGTCTGCTATTCTCATAGTTCACCTCGCGTCAAATTTAGCCGCAAACGCCCCAGCCGCAATCAGTACAATAGAAACATCCCCCGGCCGCCACAACCTGCGCGTGGCAGGATGGGCAATAGATACGATAGCAATCCTGGCAGACATAATACATGTCATCATAGACCAAACTACCGCCGCATCGGCAGGTTTTGCCGATTAAGATTTCGCCGTAAATAGGTTTACTTTCCATCCAGCACCTCATTGGTTAAATCATTTGCTCAACGGCATTATACTGCACATATGTTCACCTGTATAGTATTTTCGGAAAAAATTTATTAATCTTGAAAAAA
>CAZTNJ010000082.1:0-9835 GCA_964614835.1 uncultured Ignavibacteria bacterium
ATAATTATAAACGTGTTCGACAGCCTCGTTATATCTATTTTGCTTCCAGAGTAATTCAAAAAGATTCAGGAATGCGTCTTTATAAGTCGGATCTGATTGAAGGACTTGCGACAAACGCTGCTCTCCATTGGTTTTATCGCCTTGCGAAATATAGAGTACGCCCAGATCGTTGAGAGCCTGGTTGTCACCGGGTTTTATTTTTATTACATTCTCATAATCAGCGATAGCATCGGATATTCGGTTTTGTTGAATATGAATCAAGCCCAGATTGTAAAATGCATCGGGACGGTTGGGATCCAATTCTAATTCTCTTTTAAAAAGAGTCTCGGCCCTTTCGATATTTCCCATTTTAGCCTGAGCAGCGCCCAGCAAATGAATCGCATCAATATCACCCGGGGCGGATTGCAGGCACTTTTCCAACATGGCGGTGGCAATTTCGAATTCGCCATGTTCTATCATATTGACGGCATCCTCAAGAATAGAAGAATTCTCATTCAACATCACTACATCATCTTTCATTTTGTTACCTCTTGCGGGATCTTAAGTCTAAACCATCGTGTCTAACATCAATCCGGTGTACTGCATCGGATAATCGGGAACTTCAATCTTAGAATATTTATCGGAAAAACCGCGATTTTCATTACCGCTTTTAAGGGCATAAATTGCATTCAGAAGATTTGAGGCATCGCCCGTCAATTCGGTCAAACCGCCTAGGATTTCTTTTTGGGTGATCTCGAGCCTTTTGGATTTTAGTTCGGCCAGTTTTGATTCTAATTTCGCCTTTTTATTTTCCAGCTCGATTTTATTTGGCGATCTTTCGAATTGTCCCGAAGTGTCAGTTTCAGAAAGCCCTTCGAGTCGGCTCTTTATTTTCGCCAACGCCGATTCGACCCTGCTCACTAACCGGTCGATTATATTATTCGAAATGCTATCAATTGCATAGCTTTCGGTCGAAACGGAACCCGGGCCGCCATTCAAGTCAACCTGGGGCGCCTGATTATGACCGGCCGATTTTTCGCGGGCAATCGCGGTCGCTTTACCGCCGACCGCCACGATTTTTCCATCGATGAATTGATAACGTATAGTAATATCTTCTTTGATTACTTCAAGATTGTGGGCTTCCGCTCGTCTTTCGAATTCTCCGAGATGCCTTTGTTCATGATTGACTACATGGCCGATAGAATTAGAACTGGTGGCATGTTCGATCATGCCATGCCCCCTATAACTAATCAGGTAATCGTTTATATCGGTTCGTCGGATATCCATCGATATCAAACAATCATGTAATTACCGTCGATCGGTTTTCAAAAAGACTGAAACGAATATCATATTCGGGATTATTTAAGACCATCTGAATGGCTTTCAAATTCTTTAAATTAAGGATAAGCGGCCCCTGAAGATTTACGGAGATTTTTTCGGGATGGCCTTTCGGGACGGTCATAATCACGAATATTTTATAATCATTTAACTGCTGGGTACCGTGCAGCTGCTTGATATCATGCTGGCTTAATTCCACCACATAATTATTGAGTATCAATCTCGGTTCGACAATTACAAACGCGACTTTGGGATCCTCCAAAGATTGAAGCCATTTAAAAGGCTCCGACTCGGGGCGAGATATAATAATATATTTACGCAGGTCTTCAAAACCAAGAATCGCCCTGACGAAAGTTATCACATCCGATTCGCTGTATTGGATATTTCCGAATTTTATGGTGTCAAGATAGGGCAATGACCCCTCCTATTGCAAAAAGTCCAAAAGTGATTGACGCATAATTCTGGCGGCGGAAGCCAGAGATGTTTGATAAATAGTTTCGGCGGTCGCCAGATCGGTAATAACCTGAATAATATCAGCATCTTCAACTTCGGAAAGTTGCTTGGTTACTTGAGTCTGCAAATTAAGCAGCTTTTCGTTTGTCGATTCGGCGCGGACTACTCGAGAACCGATTTTAGAACGAACTGTCAATACTTGATCAAGGGCTTTATTGAAAACATTTTGGGTCGCCGAGATTTCCTCGGTTTTATTTCGAGAAAGAGCTTTTTCTAAAATCATCATATTTCCCAGAAGGTCAGGGGAACCGAATATCCCCAGCGCAGTGGCGGTCCGGCCGGAATCGGCCTCGGTAATCATCAATGACCTATCATCAAATTTCGATTTGACCATAATACCGGTATTGTCGCTGTTTATATATGCCGATACATTGACGCCGGATCGATTTATAAGATCAATCAAATCCATCACTGTTGCGTCGGGATTAGTATTTAAAGATGAGAGATCGACATCGGCATAATCGAGTCCGTTGGTGATGCGAATTTTACCGAGTTCAATGCCGCTATTGTTGTTAAGAGATGAGATTTTTGTAAAATATGTAAGGCGGGGATTTATATCATCGCCGATTATCGACTCGAATTCGGTTCCTTTTAAAATACCAAGATCATGAGCCAGATTTTGTCCGGAAACAGCTTCGGAAATCAATATATGATCCGGCTCCAATTTTTCGCCGACTTTTGAGCCGGTCATCTCGCCTTTTATTCCGAGTTCACCCGCCGTAGTACTGTTCGAACTGGATTCTTCGATTACAAGGTTCAAAGGCGCGGCGTTTGAATCTGAAAGGATGATCCGATTATCGGTTGGGTCGATTGAGGCGGTCACGTTCGCGATTCCACCGGCTGCCAGAGAATTATTTATAGTATTGATTACATCGCCCATAGTAAGCGCGCCTGATATATCGATTGTAACCGATATTGCGCTATCGGAGGTTCTGATAACGAACGTTCCCGGTACCTGCGATATTCCCTCCCCCTTGTGAAGAAGAGCCAGCGGGGTCATGTTGGTAATTTGATTGGCCGTGGTATCCTTGAATTGCAAGCTATTGCCATTTTCGGAGATCGAAACCGTAAAGTTGGGAATCGCCGCGGCATTGACTAAATCAAGAACCTGCTGAATATTTTTCGCCGTAGAAACATCGATATCGTACCGGCCATTTATAGTATTAATAATAAAATGCCCGTTTCCCATCTGAACGCCTTTTCCGCCGTTCAATTGGGTCAACCACATGTTTGGCTGGATTCCGGGATTTAGATCAAAGCCTTCTCCAAGCGTAACAACAGGTTTAGTTAAAAATTCGTTTCCAATAGCGTTGACCTGTAGATATGATCTTAGGTCAGTTTCTATGTTAAGCGCTCTATTGTCCCCCTGATACACTACGCCGATCGCGTTGGCGAGAATCGGCGGGAGATTGGTTTTAGACCCGGAAAATATGTATTTATTTCTATATTGTGAATTCGCTGAATCGATAATACTGTTGAACAATTCGCGGGCCTGCGTGGCTCCGGCTATGCGGGCATTCTCATCATAAGTATCATTGCCAAGTTGAGTGGCCAGGTCTTTAGCCTCGGTGATAAATTCCCCAATACTATTAAGCGCCAGATCGCTAAACGCAAGCCATGATTGGGCATGACTTAGGTTAGTTTGAAATTGCGAAATATCTGAAAGCCGCGACCGAAAATTTAGGTCTTTTGTTATGCCAAGCGGGTCATCCGATGGTTTATTGATTCGCTTGCCCGAAGATGATTCGGTCTGTAATTTCATGTAACGCTCGGCCGCGCTTGACAGATTGGCGAGTACGCGGCTATTCATCATTTTATTTGTAATACGCATATTGTTCCTTTACGATATTTTCCGAGCGATCGCTTATCGCGTAAATCGTTTATTTTATTTTTCGTGTTTTTAGAATTCTGGCGACCTCCAATAAATCTTCTTTGAGCGCCAGCGAAGCATGCTTATTCTCTTCCTGAATCTTCTTGTAAATTTCTTCTCTATGAACCGATACCTTATCGGGAGCCAGAATACCCAGTTTCACCTGTTTTCCATTAATTCCCAAAACGGTGATCTTTATATTATCGCCTATAGTAATCGATTCACCCAACTTCCTTGTCAGGATTAACACACTACACCCCTAAATTAAAAATAACTGCTTAACGGCCAACCAAACCCATGTTGTTTATGACCGTATTTAAAGCTTCATCCATGGTCGTAATGACCCTGGCAGCCGCCTGATACGCATGTTGATATTTAAGCATGTTGGTAGTCTCCTCATCCAGCGAGACACCCTCCAACGATTGCCTATTTTCATCGATATGATTGAGCAAAGTTTGTTGATTTTCCGCCAGGTTGGCGGCTTCCTTAGACCTTACGCCGACAATACCGACTATGGCATTGTAGTAATCGCCAAAAGTCGAAGTGCCGCCGCTCATAACCAGATTGGAGCGAAGGCCGGCGATTTCGAGGGCGATAGTATTATCGCCGACTTCGCCATTAAGGGAGGCGGCGATATGCGCCACGTCTTCCAGAATAGCATCGTCGATGTTAATATCGGCGGCGCCAGTCACGGTGGCGTTGAAAAAGTTTTGTCCGGTTTTTCCATCTAAGCCAATACCGCGCCGGTGGATTTCATTAAGGCTTTTTACCAAAGCGACCGCCATCTGGTCGAGTTCGTTAATTCTATCCGGTACAACATTGTCACGAAGGTCGAGTAAAGCCGACAATTCGCCCGATTCTATATCAGGTTTGATTTTCGAATTCTTAAACTGCACCGTATGAAGAATGTTAGCGCCCGATCCTTTTACGGTTGTTTCGAGATCATAAACATTGTTGTTATCGACAAATTGCATCGCGCCAATCATCACCGATACCGCCCCTGTTGGTTGTTCCAACACCTGAACATTGACATATTGAGATAATTGATCTATTAGGTAGTCCCGGGTGTCGCGAAGGTCATTGGCTATATTGCCATTAAGTTCAGTGGAGGCTATCTGCGAATTCAGATTAGCTATCTGAGCCCCAATCTGGTTAATCTGGGAAATACGTTTATCGATATCATCATCCAGCGATTTTTGATAATCGCCCAACTGGGTCGCAAAATGATGAAATGCGTTTGTAAGCAATGTGGCCTGCTCCCTGACCGCCACTCGAGCCGCCCGGTCGTCGGGACTTGCGGCGAGATCGTTCCAGGAATTCCAGAAATTGTCGAGGACGGTCGAAAAACCGGTATCGGAAGGTTCCATGTAAATTGTCTCAATCTGACTCCAGCTGCTGGAAAGCATTTGCCATTTCCCCAGGTTCTGGGTTTCCTGTCGAAATTGCTCATCGAGAAATATCGACCGCAAATGTCGAACATCGACCACATCCACGCCTGTACCGAATATCCCTCCGGTGGTGACAAAAGGCCGGCTGGAACTCAATATTGCCTGTTGCCTGGTAAATCCCGGCGTATTGACATTAGCGATATTATGTCCGGTTAAATTAAGGGAATATTGTTGGGCCAGTAAAGCCCTTTTGCCTATTTCAAATCCAATATTAATTCCGTACATTCAATACCCCTTTAGGCTGATCGATTTACGAGACAACTCTTGGCGCCCGTCGGTTTTTCAGTTCGCGGTCTCTCATATGTCGCGGTCGGGCGATTACTCATAATTTTCATCGATTCGGCTATTAAAAAGCGCGATTTATCAATCAGAAATTTATTGCGTCGACTTTTCTCCGCGATTTTCTTATGGACTTCAAGAATAGCCAGGCGAAGCGTATTCAGTCTTTCTGATGAAATTCCACCAAGCCGGTTAACCAAATCATTAAGGGTCGGATTATCGTTTTCGAGTTTAAGTTGAAGAGACAGCTCATGTGTCAGGCTCTGCCGATAGCGTTCGAGATCGCTGGCCTGGTTGCTTAGCAAATCGAGATCGGCATTGGTCTTGGCCAGGGCATCAATGTCGTTTTTGGCTATTTGCCGATTCTGGTCATCCAGCAACACAAGAAACCGGTTAAATGTGTCCAGTTCCTGATTTAATATTCCTGCTATTTCATCCATAATATTAGCCATCTCTATCATTATCGGGATTTATCAAAATTAAATAACCCATTAAAGTGTGACATCACGGAGTTGACAAAATCGGTGGTTTCGTCGTAGGGCGGAATGCCCCCATATTTTTGGACCGCGCCCGGCCCGGCGTTGTAAGCGGCCAGAGCTTTTTGAATATCGCCCTCGAATTTCTTGATAAGGCCAGCCAAATACTTGACACCGCCTTCGATATTTTGCTTTATATCAAATGGATCAGTTACCCCGAGCATTTTGGCGGTACCATCCATGATTTGCATCAATCCTTTGGCCCCCTTTGATGAAATCGCATTCGGATTGCCCCCGGATTCTTGCATAATCACTGCTTTTACCAGATTGGGATCGATATTGTTGTCCGCGGCGGCGGTAGCGATGATATCATGGTATTTTTCGACCACGGCTTTCTGACTGGTAGCCTTTTTTAAACCTGTCGGCGAAATAGCAAGCGATTTGGCCGCTACATTCGTGGCGTCGGCTTGAGGTTCGCTGATAGAAACCGGCGGTGAAGAAATTTCATTTTCAGGAATCGCCGACTGCGGATCGGGAACGGCCGACTTCGACTCAATCGATACGACCTTTTTTTGCGTTGGTGAGGCTTGCGGCGCGATGGTATTATCGCGAATTACCGGATCTCTCACCTCAACAGGCCTGGTGGGTTGAGACGCAGAAATATCGGCGCCTCCAACCATTGCGGCATATTTTGAAAACATATTTTCCGCAATATTAAGCTGTCCGGAAGCCGCCATTTTATCGGCTAGTCCCTGATCGAACATCTGCATGAATATGTCAGAACCCAATCCTTCGCCAAACAGGTTGGACTTGGAATCGGATGTTCGCATCGATTTAAGCATATAGTAAATGAATATTGACTCAAAATCCTGGCAGGCCTTTTTAAGCTTGAGCAGTTTGATTTCCCGCTCGGTTTTAGCCACTTTATCGGTTTGTTTGATGGGCGATGATTGTTTTTCAACAATAGAAACTTTCATCGATCCTCACATGATAACTAATTCGGCGCGCAATGCTCCGGCGGTCCGCAAGGCCTGGAAAATCGCGATAATATCTCTTGGCGAAGCGCCAATTTGGTTTAGCGCCTTCGATAAATCGCCGATATTAGCCTGCTGTTCCATATAGATGATTCGGGCCGATTCGGGCTGCACGCTTACTTGAGAATCGCGGGTTAAAACTGTGTTTCCCTGCGAAAATGGTTCTGGCTGGGAAACCAGCGGAGTCGCCTTTATTTCGATGTTTAAATTTCCGTGCGCCAGCATAACCGATGATATCGTCACATGTTCGCCGGCCACGATTGTGCCGGTTTTTTCATTGATTACTACTCTGGCCGCGACATCCGGAACGATTTCAAGATTCTCTATCGATGCCAAGAATCTAACCACATCACCTTTGTTTTGCAGCGTATCGGGTAGATTAATCTGAACATTGGCTTCATCCATAGCCGCCGCGCCCGAATTGGGAAATTTCGCCGTAATAGCTTCAGCCAAACGACTGGCAGTCGTAAAATCGGGTGATTGTAATCGCAATTTGACTGAACTCAATGGTTGAGAGACTATCGGCTGCTTTTCAACTACCGCGCCATTGGGAACTCTGCCAACCAATGTATAATTATTGATGAACTTATCGCCCTGCCCGGAACTGATATTAAAGCCGCCGATTGAAATCGGACCTTGGGCCGATGCGTAAACATTCCCGGCTGGATCGGCCAATGGCGTTATCAGCAGCGTTCCCCCCTGCAACGATGATGCGTCTCCCATCGATGATACGGTTACATCGATTTTAGTGCCAGTGGTCATGAATTGAGATAGCTCGCCTGTAACCATCACCGCGGCCACGTTTTTTACTTTTACCTGATTTTTCTCAACCGTCACGCCCATCCGTTCCATCATGTTAACCAATGACTGGGTGGTGAATTGCGTGCTGCGGGAATCTCCAGTACCGTCAAGGCCAACCACCAGTCCATAACCAATAAGCGGAATCGTGCTTTCGCTTTGAAATTTCGCGATATCTTTTATTCTAACCGTGGAGGCAAAAGCCGCTGCGGCCAACAGAAAAATCATACATATTATGATTGTTTTTTTCATATTAAAATATCCAGTTGATTAGACGCGTAAAAAACCCCGGGCGATGACCATCAGTGATGGCTCCCCTGCTCTTTGTGGAAACATGAGCATCGCCGATTTGATATGAATATATAGTATTGTCTTGCGAGATATCGCGAGGCCTAACCACGCCGGTCAGGAACAATGTTTCTTCTTCGTTATTGATAGTAACGACACGATTCCCCTCAATCGCAAGATCGCCATTTTCCTTAACCTCGACTACGGTTGCAGTCAGTTTGGCGCGGATCAAACCACTTTTTTCGGTTTGCCCCTGGCCATCATATTTCATTTCGTCGCCTCCGGAAGCGCCCCAGCTTGGGATAAAACGCAGTGGTCCGACGCCGGCGGTCCCGCTGGTTTTGGCATCGCTTTTTTTCTGGGTAGATGTTTTCGCCTGATTTGAGGCGCGGGAATCTTCGACAATCATAACGGTTACAAGATCGCCGACCTTATGCGCTTTAACATCAGTAAAGAGCGAGCGTTGGGTTATATCGCCGGCATCAACCTGAATGGCGCCAAGAAATAAGCCAATACATGATAGACCTGTTATTAGCCGCATATTAACTCCTACTTCAAAGCCACGGTCATCGAATCGATGACTTCGGCAATTATCATTCTATTTGAACCGAGATTTGCAACTCTAATCTTATCCCCAACTCCGCCTTTTTGTTTGGCGATTCCTTGGGCTACCACCTTAATTTGGCCATGCTCAACAACTATACTTACATGGTTTCCAGGATTGATTAGCGGGATATTTTCGCACATGGATGGGTATATCGGCGTACCCGGTTGGATATAATTCTTCGCCTGTTTGCCTGATAACTGGGAAATGTCCGAGATAGGTAATTGGCTATCGCTGGTAATCGCCCGTCTGGCCATTACCAGATCAGTAAATTTTTCCCCGACATTGATTGGCCCATTGGCCACTAAACAATCAACGACTATTGATACTTCCACTGAAACCGACACTGTTTTGACGATTTTATCGGCTTTGTAGCATCCCAATGAAAATACTGTGTTGCCAATCGGCGAGCTTTTGCCAATCCGTACAACCGATACGCTATCCAGATCCTGCGGAAATAGAGCGTAATTAATTCTCTTGAAATTGTATTGATACTGCGCCTGATTAACCGCAAAATGCGATTGCACGTAAGTGGTAATCGATTTTTCCACCCGATCGGATATTGGGCTGGCAACCATGGCCAGAACAAGAAGATAAGTAATCATTTTATACTACCGCTTTAGGTTATTGGCTACCTGGGACATCTCTTCGGACGTTTGGATAGCCTTTGAATTTATTTCGTAAGCCCGCTGGGCTACGATCATGTTCACCATCTCATCGACAATTTCAACGTTGGACAATTCCAGGGCTCCCTGATTCAGTCGGCCAAAACCTTCAAGTGAGGGATTTCCCAGAATCGCCTGACCAGACGCGACAGTGGCGGTAAAAAGGTTATGCCCGATTGCCTCAAGCCCTTCCGAATTAACGAACTTGGCCAATTCGATTTGGCCTATCTCTTGCGGTTCGTCCGTTCCCGGGATTATCACTGATACGTAGCCATCAGCGGATATCGATATATCTGTGGCATCCGACGGAATGGTAAGACTTGGCTGTACGAAGAACCCATCGATAGTTACCACCTGACCATCGGCGGACATTTTAAAAGAACCGTCGCGCGTATAGGCGGTGGTTCCATCTGGAAGTTGAACCTGAAAGAAACCGTTCCCCTCGATCGCGATATCAAGCGGATTTCCCGTCATCTGCATCTGCCCCATTGTAAATGATCTCTGGGTAGCAACAGGACGAGTACCATAACCGACCTCGAGATC
>CAZTNJ010000082.1:9845-10562 GCA_964614835.1 uncultured Ignavibacteria bacterium
TCCCGGCGGAACGGAGTTTTTGATAAAGCACATCTTGAAATTCAATTTTTGATTTCTTGTAGCCGGTCGTATTGACGTTTGCCAAATTATTGGCGATAACGTCAACATTCATTTGCTGGGCGCTCATTCCGGCGGCGGCAGTGCGCATAGCCTTAATCATTTAATCACTCCTTACCTTACACGGCCGACCTGATTGACCGCTTTTTCTAAAGTTTCATCCTGGGCATGAATTGCTTTTTGACCAGCCTCATAGGCCCTGAATGAAACCAACATATCAACCATTTGTTCAACGATATTGACATTTGATTCTTCCACATACCCCTGACGAAGCTCGTATTTGGAGCTGGCAATCGGTTGCGCGCCAGGTTCGGAAGGCATAAGATAACCGTTATCGGTTTTATCCAGTTTATAGGGTTTGGCGAAATCGACTATTTTTAATTTGCCCACAACCGCGCCATCGGCGCTGATTGAACCATCGGCGCCAATACTAATACTATCGCCATTGACCACTATTTGACCGCCATCCCCTTGAACCTGATACCCGCTTTTATCAATCAAGGTGCCATCTGCCGATAACGAAAATTCGCCGGCGCGAGTATAACGTTCGCCCTGAGGTGTCATCACCGCGAAAAAGCCATCTCCTTCGATAGCGATGTCGAGCGGATTTTCGGTTCGGCGGGCAAAACCCTGTGAGAAATCGGTGAAGACGCCGTCGAT
>CAZTNJ010000082.1:10572-13904 GCA_964614835.1 uncultured Ignavibacteria bacterium
CAATCGGAATCGGTAATCAGATTATGTTTGGCATCTTCAAGTTGATGAAGAAATGCGCCATCTTTTTTATAACCAACGGTGTTGGCATTGGCCATATTATTGGCGAATATTTCCTGCTTTAGCACTCTCGGGATCATGCCCGAGGCTGTTGTGTACAATCCTTTAATCATGTCCCCTCCAGACAATTTGCCATAAGGGTAAAAGCAAATAGCATGCCATCGCGAAGCCATGGTCGTATCGAGTCTTGAGGATTTATTCGGATTGATAATAAGCTAATTCATAACAAGTTAGAGCAATATGCGCATTAATTAAATTAGCAGGATGGTATCGCCATAATAGGATGTAAATAATCAATGGAAATTTTTACAGAGAAAAAGAGAATAAATTTCTATCGGTGAGAAATCGTAATTATCTGATCGCGGTCAACCATAAACGCGCAATTTGTAATGTCCTGATTCAGTTCTTTTTTTAACAAACCAATTTGAATAATTGAACCACGATATGCTGTCCCTCTCACGACGATTTTAGCGCCCCTGTTTTCTTCGAGCTTTTTCAGCAGTTCGTTTTTTTGTTGTTCAAGTTGTTCGATCTGATCGGGAATTGCATCGCGACAGGATTTGAGTTTAAAAACCATTTCTTTCTGATCTGGATTTAGCTTCGAATCCATTTCCAATCTTACAAGCGAGTAAAGCGCTTGCTTAATTCTTTCCGTGTCATTTTTAAGCCGTTTAATCTCCGACTCTATTTGCTGGAACTGCCTTAACAGCTCCGGGCTATAGCCAACCCTGACCAGGGTTTTCGTGCCCATATCCGAGCCGATACTATCGGTGTCAATTAGATTAAACGCCGAGGTTTGACCGCCGAGAATAATTGCCTTCTTTCCTTTAAGAATTATGGCATTGCCAGCGGAGATATTTGAATTGATGGTTTGGCCGCCGATATTAATATCATGCCCGGCATCTACGGTACCGTTTTCAATAAATTTTACATTAATATCCTGATTCGCCCGAATAAATCCGTTGCCTGAACTTACGAAACCGCCTTCGATATTAACCGACCCGCCAGCGCTTATTTCTGCATCTTCAACGTTTTTTGAAATAAAGATATTTCCTTCCGCCATTACGCTAAAACCGGCCTTAACTGCGCCGGCTATGTAAAGATTGCCGACAAATTTGATATTTCCGGTGGCAATATCAACATCTTTAAGAAGCTTATAATCTTTTTCGACCACTACAATATTGTTAACAAACTGGGCTGATCCATTTTCGGTTGCTATTAATAAATCGGGGTCATCAGGAGAAACATCGGTATTTTTACCCTTGGGAAGCGCGCGATCTTTACCCATTTGTCCCGGAATCTCTTCACCGGTAACCGTAAAGCCCGGCCCGCCTAAGGCGGCTGGTTTTTTGCGGGCAAGCGGTTGTCCGGCCCTGGCATTAACAATCAGATTTAGATTCTTATAGTCTATGTGGCCATCGGGGCCGACCGCCGGCGCTTTACGAGTTGAAGTGTCGAATAGTAATTCGAATCCGGCGTCGATTCCCTTCTCGGGATTTTTGCCGCGGGCAACCTCGATTTTTCGATTGAAAGTGACACTTTGGGTAAGATTATGCAAAACGTCCTGTTTAATGCCTGATACCACACCGGCCTTTTTTAGTATAGCGTTTAATTCATCGGGAGTAAAATTGAAAATCGCTTGCTTGTCGATAGGAACAATGGTCATTCCGGCAACCATCGCATCGGCGGATATCTCAATCTGAAATTGATAACCGCGCTCTTCAAATGAAAGAGCGCTTTTTTTCTTTTCGGCAACCTGTTGCATGGTCTAATTAGCTGCGGTTTGAACCTTATTTCTCGACGCGAGCAAACGCCAATAGGCTCGTTCGATTATCAATGATATTTCATGGCTTTTAAAAGGTTTCGTCACATATTCATCCGCACCAAGCATGAGGGCTTCTTTGACAGTATAAGCATCGCCGTATCCAGTCATCATGATTACGGCGGTCTGAGGCCACTTATTTTTTATCTCCTTTAACAATTCAAAACCGTTGGTTTCCGGCATCTTTACATCCGAAAGAACAATATCGAATTGCTCGGTATTCAATTTGGCGGTCGCTTCGTTGTAAGAGCCGGCCAGAGTTACCAGATATCCTTCTTGTTCAAGGATTTTTAACAAGAGGTTTCGCATGATAACTTCGTCGTCAACCACAAGTATTTTTACATCTTCCTTCATTTTAAGCTCCTCCTTTGGGGCCAAGAAAGCGGCTTTAATCGCTCGTCAACTCCGTGGCCTGTATCATTATTATCGTAACAATAGCGTTGCAACTTAATGATTGACGCGATTTTATTAAGCGGAGCCCATTTAGTCCATTAAGGTGCTTTTCATTTAGTACAATTGACTATCTCTTGATATTCGTCAAATAAATGCCTGATTTTCGAATCTATCTCTTCGATAAAAAACGGTTTTCTTATAAAGGCAGAGATGCCGTATTTTTCCAAATCGACTTTTGATTTGCCCAGATTTACTCCTGCCGTAACTATAATCGGAGTATCTTTTTGTTGTTTTTTAAATTTTTTCGCGAAAGCCAGGCCGCCCATTTCGGGCATAATTAAATCGGTGATTACCAGGTCAAATTTCCTTGTTTTGGCCAGTTTTAAAGCCTCGCTTCCCCGCCTAACGCCGTAGGGTTGATAACCCAGGGAATCTAGCATCTCTGACATCACATCCAGTACTTCCTGCTCGTCATCGACTATTAAAATATTTTTGGCCATCGCGGATTAGCATCCTATTTGGGCATATGCTTAACTTGATTAAGCATATCCATGATTTTTTGGCTTTCGTCGACAATCGCGTCCAGCGCGCTTTCGATATTTCTAACCAATTCGGGGTCTACTTTATTATCGGCAGCATCACTTAAAAAATCTGGTTTAGCCTTGTCGGTTTTTGCCGCTTTGAGTATCTGCCCCATATTTTTAACGGTTTGAGTCGCCTGGTTTACCAATTGGCTTAACCGCGTGTTGACATCCTGCGTAAGCTGCTGGCGATAGGACATTTTGGCAGCCGCAACCGCAATATTCAGAGCCAGAACCTGAATCCGCTCGGAAACCGTCTCGACTGTTTTAATTAGAAATTCATGCTGTTTGTCCATACTAGACCGTTAACAATTCCCTGACTTTTTCTTTTAACTCGTTTAAATCCGGCGATTTAACCAGGTAGGCGTCGGCCAGCCAAGACGTAAAATCATTTTTATACGTAGAATAAGCCGAATTTAAAATTACCGGAAGCCCCTTGTATTTACCTCGAAGTTCATCCAGCACTTCAAGTCCATCCT
>CAZTNJ010000083.1:0-7283 GCA_964614835.1 uncultured Ignavibacteria bacterium
ACCTTTAAATAACGGTATTCCTTCGGGACAGTTCGTTACGGCTTTATCTGTTTATGTAAACATTATTTATGCGGAAAAAATTCCGGTATTTTAAAAAAAAAAAATTAATTTTTAAATTTGTTAGGGTTTTTAAAAAAGTCAGGTTTAAATGGTTTCCCCGGGGTAAAAAAAAATGGTTACGGGTTATAGCGGTTGTTTGTTTGGGTAATGGGATATCAATTACAGCTACAGCTGCTTCAATAAGAGAGGCCTATGTACGCTCAACGACCGGTATGACGACCGTTGCTAATAACGTTCAACATACCATTAGTTTCCAGATCAATTATCAAGAAGCGGGCGGCAACCCGGTCGGTATGCAGACCTTGACTCTCCGCACTGATGCAGTCGCCTCATCGGCACTGGCGGCTAACATCGTTTCTAAGTTAAACGATGCGATTAACGCCAATACTTATCTTGCCGGTAAAGTCATTGCCACAGTTGATGACAACGCAGGCGCCGCGGACGCAATTCGTATTCGTTCGACCGGAACAGGCACGCAGTATTCAATCGCCGTTGGCAGCGTAACCGCCACCAACGCCAGTATCAACACTGCGTTAAGCGGACTCTCCAATCAGAACGACCGCGGTCGTTCGGGCAACCAGATGTCCATTACCGCCCAATTCGCTTCCAGTTCGACTTTGATCGACGCTTTCTCCAGAACCAGAACATTTGCTATCGGTACCGGCACATTCACCACTCTGTCGGCCTTAGCCGCGACGATCAATGCCAAGTTGACTCTGGATTCAATTTTCGGTACTTATAATGATACCACCGCTGGCGAAGCCCAGAAGGTTTATGCCACAGTGGTAACGGCCGGTGGTCTTTCTTATCTGAAGCTCTATACTTCGGATGAAGGCTCCAAGTTCTCGTTGAAGATCAACGAAACCGGCGGCACGGCGACATCGTTGAATACAGCCCTCGGATTTACTGTCGATACAATTGCCAATGTTGGTACAGACGCAATCGTTCGTTTTGATGGCTTTAACAACACCATCAATGACGTGCGCTATTTCTATACAGCCGCAATGTATAACGAAAGCGTCAACCTCTACACCTCCGATGATACTGAAACCCGCGGCTCGGTTACATTCAACCGCGCTATGGCTCAGCAAAATGGCGGTATCCTTGTTGGCAATATGCTTTTGACCGTAAAAGCCAGAACCTACAGCGTCCAACTCGATGGTGGTTCTGCCACAGTAGTTACCGGCGGACGTGATGGTATCATCTTCAATTCTCAGAGAGATCAATCGATCTCCGTGAATCTCTCGCTGAAATCCGAAGGTGGAACCGAACAGCTTTACGTCACCGATAGATCGTTGGTGTTCCAGATTGGCGCCAATGTTGGTCAAACGGCGAAAATCGGTTTGGATAACCTCTCGGCCGAATACCTTGGCCGCGGTTTGTCCAATAACCGTTTCTCCAGCTTAGCCGAGATCGATGTTACTACAGCGGCTGGCGCTCAAGATGCGCAGTCGGTTATCGACAAGGCTATTTCTGAAGTGACCAATATCCGCGGTAAACTCGGGTCGTTCCAGAAGAACACTCTGGAATCGAACCTGACAAACCTGCGTATCGCCGCTCAGAACCTCACTTCTTCTGAGTCGACGATTCGTGACACCGATATGGCCAAGGAAATGTCGGAATTCGTCAGGTATCAAATCCTGATGCAGGCCGGCACTGCCATGTTGGCTCAAGGTAACCAGGCGCCTCAGGTCGTCTTGTCCTTGTTCCAATAGGAACAATGAAGGGAGGGCGATAATCGCCCTCCCGATTTGAAAGGAGTATTGCCATGAGTAACGAACAAACTGGAGCTTTGAGCAATGATGTTGCCGTGGATGTTAAGGCGCTTATAATGGGCACTTCTACCCAGAAAACTCACGGCACCACCAAAGATCCGGGCAATACGGATAAGACGATTATAGACCCTAAAAAAATTAGGGAATCTGTTCAAGATGCCGTTGATTATTTCGAAAGAATCGCGAGGGAAAACCAATTCAATTTGAAATTTTCGGTTGATGATAGATCCAATACAGTGGTCGTTCAAGTAATTGAAAAAAACTCCGGCAAAGTAATCAGGCAAATTCCTTCGCAAGAAATCCTGAAATTAAGACAAAGGATTAGCGATCTCTTAGGGATGATTTACGACAAGGAAATGTGAAGTATAGGGAGTCCCATTTATGGGGCTCCCTGATAATAACTATTTAAAGGATTGGAATTATGGCTTACGCTGGCGCGATCGATGGAATAATCTCTGGTATGGATACCACCAAGATTATTGAAACAATGATGAAAATCGAACAACAGAAAATCAGCACTTACTCATCCAGACGAACCGAACAAACCAACAAATTGACCTCATGGCAATCGATAAATGCGTTGCTTTTAGCGTTTAAAACGCAAGCCTCGCTGCTTGCCAATGATTCGCTATGGTATGCCAAAGCCGCCGTATCTTCGGATGAAGAAATAATAACCGCCACTTCCTCGACCGACGCTTCAGCCGGCGAATATTATCTTGCGGTTCAGCAATTAGCCACTAACCACCAGATCGCCTCACAGGGATTCAACCTTACTTCGCAAAGTATCGGGACAGGTACTATTCAAATAAAACTTGGAAGCGGCACGACCACGAATATAACGATCGATTCAAGTAATAATACTTTATCAGGATTAAAAGACGCGATAAACAACGCCAACGCGGGCGTAACCGCGACTATAATAAGCGATGGCTCTGATACTAATCAATATCGTATGATACTAACCGCCAAAGAGGCCGGTACAAAAAATCAAATAACCGTAACGTCTAATTTGAGCGGCGGAATAGCCCCAGATTTCAGCACACCACAATTTGATTCAGTCGAAAAGCTATCGTTTAACGGCAGCTCTACGTCAACCCCGCTTTTATCTCCGGGCGCCACTTATACAGGTACTACTAATAAAACCTATACCTTTACGGTAGGCGGAACCGGGTTACAAACTGTCGGAACCGGTACTATTACTATCGAATGGACCGATGGTACCAATAGCGGCACATTTGAAGTTACAGCCGCCGACACCAATATAGCCCTCACCGGCGATGGCGCCGATGGTTTGTCTCTGCAATTTTTGCAGGGAACCCTTAGCGCCGGCGATACTTTTCAGGTTCAGGCTTTCGCCCCAACAATTCAAAAAGCCCAGAACGCCGTTATCCGTTTAGGGACTTCCGATTCAGGTAGTTCGCCCATAACAATTTCATCTTCTACTAATACGATTTCCGATATAATTCAAGGCGTTACCCTTAATCTTAAATCGACCACGGCTGCAAACGAAAAGATAAAGATTAGCGTCTCGGCGGACTATTCGCAAATAAAAAGCCAAATCAATAACTTTGTTTCAAAATTCAATGATTACCAAAGCTTCGTAAATGATCAATTTTCTTATGAAGAAGGCGGCACTGCCGGAGTGTTACTGGGTGACGGCTCCCTTTTAAACATGCATAATGATATTCGCACCTCGCTTACCCAGGTAATTTCTAATCGGTCCGGCGCAATGAAAATGCTTTCCCAGGCGGGGATTAAATTCAACTCCTCCGGTAAACTTACTTTTGATGAGACTGTCTTTAATAAGAAGGTTGAGAGTAATTTTTCAGAATTAGTGAAACTGTTCAAATCCGACGGTAATTCCGATAAATCCTACATTGAATATGTTTCATCAACTGCCGCCACCAAGGTTAATACGGATGGGTATGCAGTTGATATCACCAAAGCAGCGGCCCGAGGTTCATTTAGGGGTGTCATGATAAATAATCCTTCCGCCAGCAATCTCACTATCGATTCATCTAATAATAAATTAAAAGTAAAAATCAACAGCACCACAAGCGAGCTTATCACCCTCGATCAGAAAATCTACTCATCCGGCGCCGAATTGGCCCAGGACATTGAGGATGCCATCAATGGCGATTCGCGACTATCGTCGCTGGGAGTGGAAGTCGAATGGATGGATAACGGCGATACCGGTTACCTGCTGATTTATACTAAGGCTTATGGCTCGAAAGAGTCGGTCACTATAGAGAACGATGCACAGGCCACCGCCCATTCAGTTCTTGGATTGACCGGAGGAACCGCCCAGGCTGGCGCCGATGTCGAAGGGACGATTAACGGCGAATTGGCAAAGGGGGTCGGCCAAATTCTTACGGGTGAATCCGGTAATAAAACCACTGCCGGGCTCAAACTTAAAATTACCGCCACGCCCGACCAGATTATAGCAGGCGCCGAAGGAACAATATTCTTCAACAAGGGAATCGCCGCCCTTATCGATGATAAATTGTCCAAATACACTGATGCCTATACCGGGATTATTAAGGTAAAAACCGATTCGCTCCAAAAAAGTATTGATAGCATCGTCAGCCAAATCGATGCCATGACAGCCGCTCAAGAACGCAAAAAGGCTTCGCTATATGAACAATTCCAAGCTATGGAATCGGCCCTGGCCGAATTACAGGCGACTCAACAAGAATTGACCGCATATTTCGGGACAACCTATTCATCGGCGACCCGGAGCTCATCATCAAATTAAGAGGGGATATGGAAAATCAGGTGAATGTATATCAACAGATGCATATTTCTGGTTTGAATCAAAAAGAATTAATCGTGATGTTGTATTCAGGAGCGATCAGATTTATCGAACAGGGTAGGGAACTGGTTTTAAAAAAGGATGTACCGGGAGCGCACGCGAAACTAAACAGCGCCAGAAATATTTTTATTCATTTGCTTTCTACCCTTAACATGGAAGCAGGCGGACAATTATCGCAAAAATTATCATCGCTATACGCTTATTTTATAGAAAAAATTACTATGGCCAACGCCACAAAAAATGTCGCCGAGCTGGATGATATTATACCATTGATTCAAGATATAAAAGAGGCCTGGGAAAAAATGGAATTTGATGAGACTACCAAATCGACCGAAAACCAGGCCAAACTCGAACCAGTGCAGACATTCTCGGCGGAGGTTTAATGAACGGGCAGACTAAAAATAGACCCGAATCGCTTTCCGAGGAAATTCTCTTTTTGGATGGTTTTATCAGCAGGCTGGAGGATATCGTCGGGAATAAAATGGGACCGCTCTGGCATGAGAAAAACAGGCAATTTGTAAAAGACGGCGCTGCCAGATTAAAGCTTCTCCAAAATGACTGGGGCCGATTCAAAGATAATCCGGATAATTATCAAATCAGATTGATTCATAAAAAAGTATCACGAGTCCAACAGCTGATTTCCCAATATATCATGATTCTGGAAGGATCCCGTTCGCTGGTACAAGAGGAAATCAGCAGAATAAATAAGGCCGTATCGATAAGGGGGTATCGGTTCAGAAATCATGTCCCTGTTTCAGGCGGACAGCTTTGCTAATAGTGTGACGGATCTGAACCGATAATGTAGCAAAGAGGTGGCAGATGAGAATTGAAGGATTAGGGCCGATAGGCCAACCCGAACCGAAAGATAAGAAGAGCGAAAAGGCGGTAAAGCCGTCAAATACGCCGCTTGACAAGGTCGATATCAAGCAGCAAGATAACAAAATCGGTCAGGCCGGATATGGGGAGAGCCTAAAAAACGCCTTAGCCGCTCAGGCCGAGAAATTTGAAAACTCGGCCCAGATAAGGCGCAAATCGGCCTCCGGTTATTATGAAGAATCGGAAATCTTAAAAACCATTTCCGACAAACTTATCGATAGCAGTGAATTAAAGGATGTTATAAAGGAATATCAACAGGCCAACAAGGTAAGGACAATCCAATCGACCGAATCGCCGGTCCGTCAGGATAAAGTCGCCGAAGTCAGAAAAAAGATGGAAGAAGGTTTTTATAACGATCCGGCCAATTTTAATAGTTTTGCCCAGAAAATTATAGATCATTTTGGATTGTGAATTATCCGATAAATTCGGCCAGCGCCGAAGGAAATAGCCATGAATGAAATTGCTGTCGCTAAAGAGAAAAAAATAAAGCTTATAGTAAACAGAATCCATAATTTACCGACGCCCCCGACTGTTTTTGCCCAGGTCAATAAAGTTATCACTAATCCAAATACTTCGGCTTATCAGATTGGGGCTATTATCGCCGAAGACCCGGCCTTATCGGCAAAAATCCTTAAGCTGACAAATTCGGCGTTTTATGGATTATCCCGTACTGTCACCAGCGTCAAGCAAGCAATTGTAATTCTTGGCCTGGATGTGGTGAAAAGCCTTGTTCTTTCGGCTTCGGTATTTGAAACTTTCTCTAAACGCAATATCATAGATAAAAGCTTCCTCGACCAGTTCTGGCGCCATTCGCTTCTGGTGGCATTTATGTCGCGAATTGTATCGAGAACCAAAAATTTTCCTTCTTTCCTTGAAGCCGAAGAGTCGTTTTCTGCAGGTTTGTTGCACGACATCGGGAAACTGGTAATTTTAACCCATCTTCCAGATGAGTTTGCCCAAATCAAGGCTCTTAGGGAAAAAAAGCCAAACGCCGCAACTAGCCTTATCGAGGAAGAGGTGCTCGGTTTCGACCACGCCGCGGTCGGCGGCTATTTATGTCAGAAATGGAATTTACCCGAACATTTAACCCAGTCGATACAATTCCACCATCTGCCCCAAGAAAATTTGGAAAATGTATCCACCCAGATTATTCATGTATCAGATTATCTTGCCTGGAAATCCCAGGAAACCGAGTTAAGCGATAGCAATTATTCACAAACCATTCCGCTTTGTCAGCAATCGTGGAGTATGCTTGGCCTTGAGATTGGTCAGCAAGATCAATTGATTCAACTTCTGTTGACCGAATACATGAAGGCCGAAACCTTTATTAAGATGGCTCAGGGCGAATAATGCTTTCCCGGGTATCCGATAACCAAAAAAAGATTATTCGTGAACTGGTTGACCAAATAATAGTCAATCGGGGCATCCTACCCGCCCAGGGAATCGCTAATGGAATCGACCATTCGCAGTTCCTTGAATTGTCGCGCCTTGCTTTCAGATACTATAAAATGATTTATACGGGCGCCAGCCCTCTCGATATTGACCTAAATGCGAATAAGGGGAGAGATCTTACTCAAAGCCTCCAGTCTGATACCAAGGCCTGTCTTGGTTGCGGCGAGCCTCTTACCAACGATAACGCGATGCCGGTTTGTCGGAACTGCCGAAATCAGCTAAAAGCCGATTATGACGTCCTAAAAAACCTTCTTGAATGAAGATAGCCCCGTAAACAGGCCATATTTGGACTTAAGACCCGCGATTTA
>CAZTNJ010000083.1:7293-11361 GCA_964614835.1 uncultured Ignavibacteria bacterium
TTAGCTCAGTTGGTTAGAGTGCTTGCTTGACATGCAAGAGGTCACTGGTTCGATCCCAGTATCGCCCACCATTGGGTTTTGAAAAAAATAGCGATGAATTTTTAATTTGAAACTGACAACGACCATTCCCTGCACCGATGGGGTGGTCTGTTTTAATTTAATGAGCTTATGAAAATTACTTTTCCCGACAATTCGAGCAAAGAGTACCAGCCCGGTATAACTGCCGCCGAAATCGCCAAAAGCATTAGCGAGGGACTGGCAAAAAAAGCATTGGCGGCCAAACTGAATGATAATCTTGTGGATTTGAACCGGCCGATTAACGAAGATGCAATCCTTCGCATCATCACTTTCGATGACGACGAAGGCAGGCTTATCTTCTGGCATTCTTCGGCGCATTTGATGGCGTCAGCCATTATGCGGTTGTTCCCTCAAACAAAACTGGCTATCGGCCCAGCTGTCCCCGATGATTTCGCGGCCCGATTCTACTATGATCTGGATCTGGAACATAAATTGACGGAAAAAGACCTTGAATCCATTGAATCTGAAATGGCCAAAATTGTGGCCGAAGACAAGTCCTTCGTCCGGTCGGAAAAACCTCGTCAGGAGGCGATGGCCGAATTTAGCCGCGATAATGATATTTATAAGGCGGAGATAGCCGGTGAAATTGAAGGGGAAACCGTTAGTTTTTATACTCACGGTGATTTCAATGATATGTGTCGCGGTCCCCATGTCCCATCAACCGGAAAAATCAAAGCCTTCAAACTGCTGAACGTGGCCGGCGCTTACTGGCGAGGCGATGAAAAAAACAAGATGCTCCAACGTATCTATGGCGTTTCGTTCCCCGATAAGCAATTACTGGCCGAGCATCTGGAAAAAATCGAGCAAGCCAAGCTCCGCGACCATCGGTTGCTTGGGAAAACCCTTGACCTCTTTTCTATAAACGATGAGATCGGCCCGGGTTTGGTGCTCTGGCACCCCAAAGGCGCTTTAATCCGCCATATCATTGAAGGGTTCTGGAAAGATGCCCATATAGCTAATGGTTATGAATTGGTGTACACTCCCCATATCGCCCGCTTAGACCTCTGGGCTAAATCGGGACATCTGGGATTTTATAAAGACAATATGTTTAAGCCGATAGAAATCGAAAATCAAAACTATCAGCTTAAGCCGATGTATTGCCCGTTCCACAACCAAATTTCCAAAGCCCGTAAGCATTCATATCGCGAATTGCCATTCCGCTGGGCCGAACTGGGCACTGTATATCGCTTTGAACGTTCGGGAGTGCTTCACGGCTTGCCCCGTGTGCGCGGTTTCACCCAGGATGATGCTCACGTGTTTTGTCGTCCCGATCAGCTTCAGGAAGAGCTTATTGTCTTACTGAACTTTAACTTGTTTTTCTTGGAGACTTTTGGGTTCGATAAATACGATACATATTTATCAACTCGGCCAGAACATTCAGTCGGCTCCGATGAGAACTGGGCAAGAGCCACCGAGGCATTAAAAAACGCTTTGGAAAAACGCGGCCTGCCATACCAGATTGACCCCGGCGAAGGTGTTTTTTATGGTCCTAAAATCGATGTTAAAATAAAAGATAATCTTGGCCGCTCCTGGCAATGTACCACAATCCAGGTCGATTTTAATTTGCCTGAGCAATTCGATGTCACTTACACCGCCGAGGATGGTAACGAGCATCGCGCCATCATGATTCATCGGGCCTTATTGGGGTCGCTGGAAAGATTTTTCGGAATCATTATCGAGCAGTACGGCGGTAGTTTCCCGGTCTGGCTTGCTCCTACCCAGGTGACAGTATTGCCAGTAGTCGATGATGTCAACGAATATGCCGAACATGTCGCTCAGATGTTGAGGGGAGCCGGTATCCGTGTTGAAACCGACACACGCAGTCAGAAAATCGGCTACAAAATTCGCGAGGCCGAAAATTTGAAAATACCGTATATGTTGATTGTCGGTAAAAAGGAAGAAACAGATCATACCGTGTCGGTTCGTCGTCATAAATTGGGCGATATCGGCGTTGTCGCCGTAGAAACCGTATCGGCTGAAATATTACAGAAGATTAAGACCAAATCATTGGATTAGGAGGTGTTTGAATAGTCAAGGAAAGCGATACCCGGGTAAACTTTAAAATACGAGTCCCCGAGGTCAGGTTAATTGGCGATGATGGATCGCAGATAGGAATAGTCCCAACCCAAAAAGCTCTGGACATTGCCCGGAGCAAAGGTCTCGACCTGGTGGAAGTTGCCCCAACGGTCAAACCGCCTGTCTGTAAAATTATGGATTTTGGCAAATACCTGTATGAGCAATCGAAAAAAGCCAAAATTGCTAAAAAGAATCAACATACGATCCATCTTAAAGAAATGCGATTTAGACCCAAGACGGAGGAACACGATTACCAATTCAAGCTTAAGCACGTTCAGAATTTTCTGGCCGAAGGTAATAAGGTAAAAGTATTCGTTGAATATCGCGGCAGAGAACTTGTGCACAAAGAGCTTGGAACAAAGATTCTTGAACGAATAATAGCCGACCTGGCCGACTATGGCACTCCCGAAATGGAGGCCAAGATGGAAGGTCGCAGTTTATCGGTAATCTTTATCGCCAAAAAAACTGGTAAGAAAGCCGATTGATTCGGTGGTTTAACAGATAAATGTAATATTTTATTGATATTGCGATTAATTTAGTTTATATTGGCCCAAAATTGGAGTAGTTGATGCCGAAAATTAAAACAAATAGATCTGCGGCCAAAAGGTTTAAAAAAACCGGAACTGGCAAAATTAAAAGGTCTCATTCATTCACCGGTCATATTTTGACCAAGAGGACAACCAAACGTAAACGCCACCTTAGGAAATCTACCTTAATCGATAAGGCCGATCTCAAAAAGGTTAAACGGTTAATTCCATATTAATGGATAGATTCGGGAGTACTAATGCCTCGTGCAACAAATAATGTGGCCGCCAAGGCGCGTCACAGAAAATACATGAAAGCGGCCAAAGGTAATTATGGCGGCCGCCGCAAACTCTATAGAACCGCGCGGGAAACGGTGAATAAAGGCATGGCTTATGCCTACCGCGACCGTCGTAATAGAAAAAGAGAATTTCGCCAACTCTGGATTATCAGAATAAATGCCGCCGCCAGACTATACGGATTAACATATTCTCGGTTTATGGATGGCTTGAAAAAGCTTAACGTTAATCTCGATCGTAAGGTTCTGGCTGATATCGCGGCTCGCGATAGCGAAACTTTTAAGCAAATCGCCGAAGCCGTCAAGGCTATTTAATACCGACAGGAAATTTTAGGCGGGCAACGTTTTAACGTTGCTTTTGCCTATTTTTGTGGCTTTTCCAGACCGCCTGTCGGGCCGGCGTGAAAAGCCTTTTTATTATGAGCGATATACTAAACGATATTAAAGCTTTTGAATCGGAAGCTCTGGCCAAGCTCAATTTAGCCAAAGATAAGCTTTCTCTCGACTTGCTGAAAATAGAACTTCTTGGCCGCAAAGGCAAACTTACCGATTTCTCGAAAGCAATCGGCAAAGCTTCTGATGATATCCGACCTCAAATAGGCGCTGCCGTCAATCGTCTGCGGAAATTATTCGAAGAGCAGATTGCTGCTAAAGAAGAAACTTTTAGGGGAGCCGCTAAAAAACAGGCAATCGATTATACGCTTCCGGTCAGAGCCGATTTTATCGGCCATAAACATCCGCTTTTACAAACAGTCGATGATATAGTCGAGATTTTTAAAACTATGGGGTTTGAAATCGCATCCGGCCCAGATGTCGAAACCGATTATTACAATTTCGACGCCCTCAACACACCGGAAGACCATCCGGCGCGAGACCTTTCCGATACTTTCTATCTAAAGCAAGGCGTACTATTGCGTACTCACACTTCGCCAGTGCAAATTCGTACTATGGAAAGCAAGAAGCCGCCAATCAGGATAATCTCACCGGGCAGATGTTATCGATCCGACTACCCTGATGCTTCCCATTCGCCGGTATTCTATCAGTGCGAAGGGTTGTATGTCGATGAAGGGGTCTCAATGGCCGACCTTAAAGGC
>CAZTNJ010000083.1:11371-13877 GCA_964614835.1 uncultured Ignavibacteria bacterium
CCGCATTTGCCAGAACAATGTTCGGCAAAGATGTCAAAGTGCGTTTCCGCCCTCATTTTTTCCCGTTTACCGAACCATCGGTAGAATATGATTTTTCCTGCATTATCTGTGGCGGAAAAGGCTGTCGTGTCTGCAAAAATAACGGCTGGCTGGAAATTTCCGGCGCCGGTATGGTGGACCCTGAAGTTTTCCGGGCGGTCGGTTATGATAGCGAAAAATACACCGGATTCGCTTTCGGTATGGGAGTCGATCGAATTACGTTGTTGCGCTATCGCATCGATGATATTCGGCTATTATACGAAAACGATGTTAGATTTATCAGGCAATTTTAATGAAGATTAGCTATAACTGGCTCAAAGAACTTATCGATTTTGAAGCCGACTATCAAAAGTTGGCCGAGTTATTCACCATGTCCGGCTCCGAGGTCGAAGCGATCGAACCCAAGGGGCAGGAAATTTCCGGCATAGTCAGCGCCAGAATCCTTGAAGTGAGCCCTCATCCAAATGCCGATAAGCTGACCCTATGTTTGGTCGATCTCGGCAAAGAAAAAATTACTCTGGTCTGCGGCGCTCCAAATGCTCGTCCAGGTATCAATGTACTGGTTGGCATGATTGATTCGGTGATTGCCGGCGGTAAGCGGCTCGGTAAAGCCAAAATTCGCGGCGTGGAATCATGCGGTATGATTCTGGCTGAGGATGAGCTTGGCATTTCCGCCGATCACGGGGGCGTTATTGAACTCCCCGAGGATATCGAACCCGGCACTTCTTTAGATAAAATCGTCCAACTTGCCGATTGGATTTATGAGCTCGAAATAACTCCTAACCGTCCCGATTGCCTTTCGCATTACGGTATGGCGCGTGAGTTGAAGGCGCTGTTGGGCGGAAGAATTAAATTTCCTAAAATTAAGTTGAATGAAGTTTCGCCGGATACCGCCGAAAATCTGACTATCGAAATTGCCGATCCAAATGGCTGTCCCCGATATACAGGGCGATTGGTTTCCGATATCACAGTTGGACAATCTCCGCTCTGGCTCAAGGCCCGATTGTTCAACCTTGGAATGCGTCCCATCAATAATATTGTCGATATCACCAATTATGTCATGATGGAAACCGGCCAGCCTTTGCACGCTTTCGATTATCGCTTTTTTCAATCAAAAAAAGTGGTGGTTAGAAAAGCCGCGGCGGGCGAGAAGTTCATTACTTTGGATAATTCCGAGCGAACTCTAAATGAGAATCACTTATTGATTACCGATGGCGAAAAAGGGGTCGCCCTGGCTGGAATTATGGGCGGACTAAATTCTGAAGTCACATCCGATACTAAACAGGTACTGCTTGAGTCTGCTTATTTCAATCCGACCGTAGTCCGCTATGGCGCCAAGGCGGTCGGTCTATCGACCGAATCATCCCAGCGTTTCGAACGCGGCGCCGATATAAATATGGCGCCAATCGCAAATGACCGCGCTTGCCAGCTTATAGCAGATTTGGCCGGCGGTAAAATTCTAAAAGGAATTGTAGATTGCTATCCTAAAAAATTCGCGCCGGTCACAATCGATTTTCGTCCTCAGCGCGCCCGGCAAGTGTTGGGTCTGGAAATACCCAATCCTGTAATGAAAGATATTTTTAACGGACTCGATATTTCATTCGCCGAGGGGTCTATACTGAAAATTACGCAGCCATCTTTCCGTCCCGATTTGACCCGCGAAATCGATTTAATCGAGGAAATCGCCCGAATTCACGGCCTCGAAAAAATCCCGGAATCTTATCGTCCTGGCGGAAGTTTATTAAAAGAGCCAAATCCCGCTTTTAAAGTAAGAAACCAACTGCGCGCATTACTGGTTGGAATGGGATTCGTTGAGACATTCCCACTTACTTTAATTGATACGCAACAGCTTAAAAAGCTCGATGATTCGATAGAATTGTTGACATTACAAAACCCCCTATCGGAAGAACTGTCGGGTTTGCGTCCGGATTTGATTGTCACCATGATGAAAACGCTGCGGCATAATATTAATTACGGCAACAAAGATTTGCGCCTATTCGATATCGGAACCGCCTACACACCGTCATCTGATACTCTCCCAATCGAAAAGGAAATGTTGTGTCTGGGCATTTCCGGAAAAGCCGATCCGATTAGCTGGCGTAACGCCGAAAAATCGGTTGACCTATTCAGCCTTAAGGGGATACTGGAGACCTTGCTTTATCATTTGAATATCAATAAAATTGAACTGATTCCTCAAAATTATTCCTATTTTGAAAAGGATTATTCCTTTACATTAAGCAATAATCGTAATATATTGGGGCGCTTAGGAAAGGTGGCCTCCGCTGTTGGCAAGCAAGCGGGGCTTAAACAGGAAGTCTATATCGCCGAATTGGATTTCGCGATGCTTACACAATTAGCTTTAGAAGAAAAGCATTTTCAACCATTGCCGAAATTTCCGGGTTGCGATAGAGATATTGCTTTAATCGTCGATGAAAATGTTCTGGCCGAGAAGCTTATGAATTCTATT
>CAZTNJ010000084.1:0-13728 GCA_964614835.1 uncultured Ignavibacteria bacterium
TATTGTCAAGAAAAATATAGAAGTTTCGATAATAAAAATATGCTGGTGGATTTTAATCTGACCATTAAAGATGCTCAAATTTTGGACAGCGAAATCGAGCATTTCGAATTGATTTGGCGAGAAGATCTGACGCCGATTCAATTAGCCGGTCGGTTTAGTCAATGGCTCTATGATGAGGATTTTTTAGCTAATAGCCTTCCCGATTTAGACCATGTCGGTTACTGCATGTTGACAATAAACCCTTTAGAATCAATCGATTAGTTCAATCATTGGTATTCCAATTGGGCCGAAGGGGGTACTATTTTAATATTCCATGTAGTGCTAAAATTGTCCAAATTAGCCAAAGCCTCAACATAATCAGCCCGGCTGGCGGCCAGATAAATAATTTTTGGATGGATTGCGGCTTGACTAAAATCTGCCTTAAAACGTCCGGAAAATTCAGTCGATGATAGACCAATTAAGTCCACTAATTTTACGGGATTCCCGATTTTTATGCTATTCTCGACCAAAACGGTGTCTATAATCCCCGAAGTTTTCGCGATATCAAGATAATATAAATTTAATGCGCTTAGTCGCTTTGCCAATGTCTTAACTGTTCCCTTATCAACCCCCCGGGATTCATCGAAAAAGAAACCATCGATAACCGGGAAACGGCGCAATAATGTTTCGAGGTTATTATCGTTGAATTTCCCGCTTTTTCCGGAATTGCCGAGGCGATTTCTTTTCATGATTGCCGTCCAACTATCTTTGTCTGTAGGTATCCGAAGATAACATTCGCCGCGGCAGGTTTTCAGAATTTTAGCGATATCATTATCTGGTACCTGATCGGGATTTAAAATGTATCCGAACGGGATCCCTGACTTGACCAGTGACATAATCTGGGATTTGGTCATCACATTAAAATTATCAAATATAATGGCGGCAGTAGATATGGCCGGTTTATAGTGACTATCGGCCGCTACCTCTACCCACCCAATGGTATCCCTTTTTTCAATAAATACTAAATTTAGCTTTTGCCCGTTTTCCAGTTCGATTGCGTCATAGCGAAGGCTATCGCGAAAACGGCAGGCATGTTGGATTTTTCTTGTAAACCAAACAAGCGGATAAGCCTGAGGCCATTTTATCAAATAGCGAGGATACATTTTTTTACCATTAATGAAAGCATTATGATAACCCGCCACTACTTGGCTGGAATCCAATCCCAGACTGGTTACTGCCGCATATAACAACGAATCAACATTTAGCGGCGGGGGGCTTGTTGATGGTATTGATATATTTTCTTTGGTGGGAAAAAGTGACATTATGCCGCCGCCAATTATATCGCCGAAAAATAATATCGCCAGGAACACGATTATCGGCATCCCTGCCCATACCAGGTACTTAGACCATGATAATTTTTCGTTGCGCTTATTGCGACCGATCCACTTTGTCATAATCTAATAAGATAGCGATTGATCTTCCCAAACCCTAATCCTCATATTTCCGTCGCGGGATCTCTTTAATTTGAATACCGCCCAGCCGTTAGCCTCGAATTGGGCATAATTGTAATCACCGCTAATATCTCTTAAAGATAGATGGAAGTTGGCGTCCCACTTTTCCCAGGTCTCATCTGGATGATCCGGGCTTGAAGGCGACTCGGGAAATTCGCGGTATAATATCCAGGTATCAAGTCGTACTTCATCGAATATTTCAAATAGACGCCGGGTTCTGTTTAAATCGCCCGAAATCCCATCGCGGGGAACCTCCACCCTTTCAATTTGCCCATATCTATCTTGGTCGATATATATAAAAACGAAATCGGCATCAAGGCAATTTTCGTACACGTCGATATCCTTATTTTCGTAGGCGTATTTAAAATTGGCCAGCGCATTGGCTGCCGCCGTAGAATCGTTGGGGTCGTTTTGGGGCAAAATAGGCGCTAAAAATCGCGATTCGGCCTGGGTTGGAGCGAATGGGTTGAAACAAGAGCCATTTAATAAAACGGCAAGTATGGCAATCGAAACCGCGATAATTATCGAAATCCGTTGTTTAATCATTGCCGATACGTCGCTTTTAATTGTCCCCAATCATAACCTCCCACTGTATCGGGCAAATCCCGCCAGAAATAAATATTCCAAAGACCAAATTGAGCTTGATTAAGCCGGAAAGTCGCCAGTCCTTCGGCAATTGTCGTGTCAACCCCAATCGAATCGCCTACAATCATCCTGATAACATATTTGCGATAAATTACCGCTATCGTATCGCCGATGCTATCGGGATTATTGGCCGATTCCAACATCGAAAGGAATAATTGATAACCCGGCGCGCTGAATGTCGAGAACAAATTTTGAGCAGTTAAGATTTCGGTGTTTTTATCCCAATAATAATAGGATGTTCCCGATCCCTGGCTCTCGGCCCGAATTGAATCTTCCGGCGCAGAGAAAACAAAATTATCGGTCAGACATGATTGATAGTTTTGAACAACTTTTTCATTGCAGGCGTAAAGTAAATTCCGAATAGCGGTTTCAGGGGCCGCGGGCGTTTCCCAGGTGCCAATCACCCCGACCGGCGATTCGCTATGGCGAGTAGCGAACGGATTCTTAAGACACCCGCAAACGAACAATGCCAGCACCACGATCATAATGGCGGTTTTTCTCAAAATAGATACCTCACCGATACGTTAATAAATTCACTCAAGTTATTGGCGATATTGGACGATTGCCAATCGCGGCGACTATAGTTCAGCGTTATGTTCCCGGATTTCTCGAAGCTCCAGGTCAGTGTCAGACCCGTGGTCATTTTTAAATCGCGGTTTTTTCGCTGTCGAATAACGCTACCATCGATAAAAGAATGATTGTATTCTTTCCGCAATTCCCAAATATGAGTGGGCTCGAAATAGAATGCTTTCATAAATTTATAATCCACCTTCAATTCAATCCGATGATATCGCCTGTCCCAGCCGGTGGCCTGCTGCCAGTTGTTTTCATTCCAGTACAGCTTTCCGTAATCCTCATAACGATACATATAACCAGGCATGAAAGTAAAGGTCGGACTTAAACGCCATTCCAATTTGGTGTTCGATGTGCCTCGACGGAATATCTGATTGCGGGTATTGATTGTCTGCCGGTCATAATCATAGGTGATATAATTAGCCTGAATTTCGTAATACTGGTTTAAATTGAGATTGTTGAATATTTTCCAGCCAAAAGTGGAATTTACCAGATAAGTTTCATTCTGATTATTGCTGGCCGAATTAACCGAACGAATATAAATTTGATGAAAATTACTGAAAATGCCCTTTAATTCCCCCCAAAAATATCGATTAAAAACATGCTTATAGCGGCCGGTGTAAATCTGTGTTTGCATATCGCGTTCGTTGACCACGGGGCCATGAAGGCCAAAATATGACGTAACTCCTAGAATGCAATCCCCGGCCAAAGTATCATTGGAGCTGATTGCCATGACAGCTTTCAGAGAGAGTTCACCCAACTCCGACCACAAGTCCAATAAACTTCCGCGAAAATCCTGTTTATCGGCGTACCAGCGGTATCCCGAAACAAGTTTGAGACGGTCGAAATAATTCTTTTCCACCTGAATAGTATAGGTTTCACTCCGGGTATAATTATTGTATTCGGATATAGAAACTTGGATATTCTGCGGATTATAGTAATAACTTGTGCTAAGAAGGTTGGCGCTAAAGCGGGTGATATAATTGCCGGGCAAAGTAATTCTGGCGAAGTAATCGGAGGCGCGCTCGACTTTCACCTGACGCATTATTATTTCATCTGAACCCATCCCGGAATAGTATTTCTTGGTTGTTTCCCAGTCATAGATATTCCATTTCAAGCTGTCACTACAGCCCCATTGGCGGAAACCACCAAGTTCCACCCGAAAATCGCCATAAGGTATTTGCTCCATATCATATGCTTCATATGAAATGGCCGCAGTCAGCGCGTTGCCATAAACTTCCAGCAGGCGCGAATTAGCCTTGGCGCCGTATCCAAATCCCCAATTGGTGCGATCAGTCCCCTCCCCTTTTCTCTGAAGCGATTTATTGCCGATAAACGGCGATATTTCCAGATATTTATACCCCCTGAAAGGGGATGATATTTTCAGTTCGGAAGTATAAACTATTCGATTCTGCAAAGCATTTCGGGTTTGACTGATAACAGGAGCAATCGATAGTCCCTCGCTAATTATATAATTGCCCCGGTAATTGGCGCCGATATTTTCCTGCCACCGCTTATAGGGCTTTTTTATCAAAGTAGACTCGGTGTTCAGATTAAGTTCGGAAGTATATTTTCCCGAATTAATTGCTTTGCTGTAACTGTTTTCCCAGACATATGTATTATTGTTTTGCGAATAATTAAAATTCAGTCCTGGCGGATTCTGGGCCATAAGATTCGCCGCGCCGGTTAATAGTAGCGAAGTAAATACTGCTTTTACCGCATTGCCTGCCATGACCGGAATAACTCCAGATACTGGTCGGATGTAACGTTTTTGGGTCTAATTTTTAAATTTATTTCGGCTTTGTTCAACAGTTTTTCGGCACGTTCTTTGGGCCAGCTAAAACCGATTTGCAGGCAGTTTTGAAGCGTGCGATTTTTCCGACTGAAACACGCGGAAATAAACCTCGAAAACTCGGCCAAGTCGGCAATCCCACGCTCTACTGGACTAAGCCTGACGACCCGCGATAACACATCGGGCGGCGGTGAAAATGCTTTGCGTGGAATCGAAAATAGTTGCCTGGTTTCAAACGCCGACCAGATTTGCATGGTTAGTTTTCCGAAATTGATTTCGCCGGGAATCGCGGTCAGCTTATCGGCAACCTCTTTTTGCATAGTTAAAATTGCCACATCGATTTTGTCTTTGAATTCCACCAGTTTTTCTAATATCGGAGTCGTGATATTGTAGGGAATATTTCCAATAACCTTTACCCGCGATTCCAATTCATTGGATTTAAATTCCAAAAAATCACCCGTCATTATCGCAACATTTTCCTTTTCGCGAAAAGTTTCCCGCAGATATTCACCCAACCCTCTATCCAGTTCGAATGCAAGTATAAATCCGGCTTTTTCCGCCAGGAAATTGGTTAGAGCCCCTTTGCCAGGACCGATTTCGATAAAATTATCGGTAATGTTGGGATCTGCCGCCAACACGATTTTTTCAGCCAGTTTCTTATTGGTCAAAAAGTGCTGGCCGTAACCCGATTTGGCCTTAATCGGATGCATAGGTTCGTACCCTTAGGGGAATATTCATTTTGTCGGCGATTTTCTGACATTCGGAAACATCGATCTCGGGAATCGCCACGACGCTAAACGAAGTTTTAACCCCCTCCTCTTTGCAACGCTTAGCAAATTTCAATATTTCCGTATATACTTTTGACCCAAATTGCGGGCGGCAGATTTTAGTATAGGTCGCCTCATCCTGGGCGTTAAGGCTTATACTCACTGAATCAATTAAGCCATGCAATTTGGCTGGTAAATCGGCTTTGGCGATTAGACTTCCCTGCCCGTTGGTGTTAAGGCGAATAGGTCGCTTTTTCGTTTTCAGTTTTGCGGCCAGCGCCAACATCAGTTCAAATCGCAATGTCGGTTCGCCGATTCCGCAAAACACGATCTCATCATACCCTGTATATTTATCGATTGCGGCCATAATTTCAGCCTCTTCCGGTTCCCTATTCAGACGTAAATTATGTCCGGCGACATGGAATCCGCTGTTGCGGGGGCAGAAATAGCAGTTATTTGTGCAACGGCTTGTCAGGTTCAGATACAAGCTCTTACCTATCATATAGGCCAATTCTAGTGAATCATCAACCGGAAGCCTAAATAAACGAGCGGCATTTTTAGTCGTAATCCGATTGATATCTTCCCGGGAATAACGGGGAAATACTTCGGTAAGTTTATCTATTACGAACCGTACATTGTCTGGTCGATTGCGCTGACCGCGGAATTGCTGGGGAGTAAGATATGGGCAGTCGGTTTCGGTGACTATTTTCGAAAGCGGCAACGAAGCCGCCACTTGTGGTCCTTGCGAGTTAGGATAAGTTATCGGACCGCCGAAGGCAATCATATATCCCAGCTTTACCCCTTCGGCGGCTTCTTTGGCATTTCCCGGGAACGCGTGCAACACACCATAATTGCCGGGATACTGGCGCAATATTTCATAGGCCGGCTCCAGCGCCTGACGAATATGTAAAACGACAGGCTTTTTCAGGCGTTCGGCCAATTGCAGCTGTCGGATAAAAGCCGCTTTCTGGATATCCCGCGGCGACATGTCTCGGTAGTAATCAAGTCCGATTTCGCCTATCGCCACTACTTTAGGATGAGTTGCCAGTTTGGCGATTTCCTCAAACACCGAATCAGTCATCTCTTTGGAATCATGAGGGTGATACCCGACCGCGGCATAGATAAAATCATATTGTTCGGCAAGCTTTATACTGGCTTTCGATGTTTGCAGGTCAACCCCGATATTTATTATGAACTGAATGCCGTTTCGGCGGCATTCTTCAATGACCTGTTCCCGGTCGTTATTGAATTGCGAAAAATCCAGATGGGCGTGGGTATCGATCATAGTATAACCTCATGGTCAAATATAAGCGTGATTGGCTGGAATTCAAAGTATTATAAGTATGCCTTTTCGATGATTTTTGTTAACTTATTTTTAGCGCTAATAATTATTGCAGCGGTAATTGAAATCAGATTGTCTATCATAGAAAACAATACTAAACCAGGTTGATGATTTGATAAAATAAAAAAGGCAGAAGCCTATGACCTCTGCCTAATCTATCTCGCCCGGCAAAGTATGCTTTGCCCCTGCGCGGATATTTCTTACATCCCGTACATCTCGATAATTTCTTTTTTGCCCTTGCCGAGAATATTGTATTTCTTGCCAACCTTCGTGAAAGCATCGATAGCCTTATCCAAATGATGCTTTTCATGGGCGGCCGATAGCTGGGTTCTGATTCTCGCCTGGCCTTTAGCTACTACCGGGAAGAAGAATCCGACAGCGTAAATTCCTTCGGCATACAAATCGGTGGCGATATCCTGCGCCAATTTGGCGTTGTAGAGCATCACCGGTACAATCGGGCTTTCACCTTCTTTAATATCAAAACCGGCATCTTTAAGCAGCTTGCGCCAATAAATCGTGTTCTGTTCCAGCTTGTCGCGGCGTTCAGTGGTTTTAGAAATCAAATCCATCACCTTTAACGCGCCGTACACGATTACCGGAGCTACCGTATTCGAAAACAGGTATGGCCGGGCGCGCTGACGGCACAATTCCACTAATTCGCGGCGACCGCTGACGCAGCCTCCCGAAGCACCGCCGAGCGCCTTGCCCAATGTCGTGGTGATAATATCGATTCGGCCAAGAACGCCGCAGTGTTCATGAGTACCGCGACCGGTCTTGCCGATAAATCCCGATGAATGCGATTCATCGACAAACACCATCGAATCGTACTTTTCCGCCAGTTCGACAATCTTATCGAGCTTGGCTAAGTCGCCATCCATGGAAAAAACGCCATCGGTGATAATCAGCCGGTTGCGCTTGTCCTGATGTTCTTCCAGCTTGGCTTCAAGATGCTCCATGTCGGAATGCTTATAGGTATCCTGCATCGCCTTGCAGAGCCGCATCCCATCGACAATCGACGCGTGTACCAGTCGGTCGGCGATCATCACATCCTGGTCGGTCAGGATTGCTTCAAACACGCCTGCATTGGCATCCATACAGGATGGGAACAGTAGGGTGTCTTCCGTGCCCAGAAATTCGGTCAGCTTGTTTTCCAGCTGGCGATGGATATCCTGGGTGCCGCAGATGAAGCGCACCGATGACATTCCGTAACCGCGCACATCGAGTCCCTCGTGAGCGGCCTTGACAACATCTGGATGACTTGACAGCCCCAAATAATTATTGGCGCACATGTTGATTACTTTTTTTGTCGATGCGCCGGCAGGAAATTCGACTTCAATTTCAGCTCCCTGGGGGGCGTGAATGAATCGTTCCTGTTTGAATATCCCCTGTTGCTTGATACCGTTCAGCTCACTGATATAAGCTTCGCGGCATTTATCGCTAAACACAATTTACTCCTAACACCAATGATTTATTTTATGAACCGATTCACCAGCGCCACGATACTATTGACATTGTCGAATGCTTCCGGGGAAGCGTCAGCGTCTGGAATCGCGATGGCGAACTTTTTCTCAAGAAACCGCTTCAACGATACCATCGAAAACGAATCAACGATGCCGCCGGAAATCAACGGCGTGGTTTCGGTAATCTCGCGGTCGTCGCCTTCCTCTAAGTATTCTCTCTTAACATAGTCGAGAACCATTTTTTTCATGTCTTTGTCGTCCATAACATTCTCCCTTTTGCGAATAAATCTCAATTCATATTTAATCTATTAATCATTTTCCAATGTAGATATATCGCCGATCGGTTCGCCCCACTCCTGGGCTCTCAGTACCCGCCGCATGATTTTACCGCTTCTGGTCTTGGGAAGCGATTTCACGAACTCTATTTCTTGCGGCATGGCCAATGGCGAAAGTTTCTTGCGGATGAAGTTCATGATTTCCAGGTCGAGATCATCGCTGGGTTGGAATCCCGGTTTGAGCGCCACGAACGCCTTGACCACTTCCATGTTGACCGGGTCCGGTTTGCCGACCGCCGCCGATTCGGCCACTGCCGGGTGTTCCAACAGCGCTGATTCGATTTCGAATGGGCCTACCAGATGGCCGCCCGTGTTGATCACATCATCATCGCGGCCAACGAACCAGAAATAACCGTCGGCATCGATACTGGCCCGATCGCCTGACAGATACCAGCCGTTCTTGAATTTATTCTTGTAAACTTCCGGATTATTCCAATAGGAGCGCATCATGGATGGCCAGCCCGGACGAAAAGCTATCAATCCCACGGTGCCAGGATTGTTTACCGGCTCGAAATTCTTCGGGTCGACAACAGTCCCGGTAATTCCCGGAAATGGTTTCCCCATTGAACCTGGTTTTATGGGCATGCCGGGATAGTTGGTAATCATGATCGAACCGGTCTCGGTCTGCCAGAACGTATCGTGGAACATTAAACCAAACGCCTATTTCGACCAGAGTACCGCTTCGGCATTTAGTGGTTCGCCTACGCTGCAAAGATGGCGAAGCGATGACAAATCATATTTCCGCACAACATCCGTGCCCTCTTTCATCAGCAGACGGATCGCGGTCGGCGCCGAATACCAGACACTGATTTTATGTTTCTGAATAAAGGCATACCAATGCTCGGCGTTGAATCCGGCATCGAGTACGGCCTGGGTAACGCCATTGGCCCAGGGTCCGATAATCCCATACGAGGTGCCAGTTACCCAACCGGGGTCGGCGTTGCACCAATAGATATCGTTCGGCTGAAGGTCAAGCACCCACTTGGATGTCAGATACTGCCCGATTAGCGAATAGTGCACATGCTGGGCACCTTTGGGCTGTCCGGTCGTTCCGGATGTATAATGCAACACCGATGGCGTCTCCGCTTTGGATGGATACACATCGAACTTATCCACCCGCGGCGCTTTTTCCATATCAAATGCGATTTCGCGCTCTTTAAGCGGCGCATCGCCGGCATCGATAACGATAATATGGCGCAACTCCGGCAACGTTGCCAGAATCTTGCGTACTTTGGGAAGATGCTTTTTCTGAGTGAGAATCGCCGAGGTTTTAGCGTTGTCAAGTCGGGTGACCAGCGACTCATCCCCAAACGCCGAAAACAGCGGCTGGGCAATCGCGCCGGTTTTTAGAATTCCCATGAATGAGATATACAATTCCGGGGCTCTGTCCATAAAAATACAAATACGTTCCCCCGGCTTGAGTCCCAATTTCACGAAAAAGGCCGCGAACGTGTTCGACAACTGCCGAATATCGTTGTAAGTGAAATTCCTGACATTCCCAAGATGATCCTGATGAATCAACGCCAGCTTGTCAGCATTTCCCAGTTGACAAATCCGGTCGGTACAGTACCAACCGATATTGATATTGTCCCCTTTCTTGTAGCCGAGTTCCTTTTCCGAAATCGACCAGTCGAAATCTTTCAACCTTTGCTCATACGATCCGATATTGCTCATTACGCCTTTCCTTATTTTATTTACAAAAGTATCATGATTCTAAAATTATATGCGCCATCGCCCATTTGGAACTATGCGACAATGTCACGAAAATCTTTTTCACTTTCAATTTTTTCGCTAAAACTTTAGTCTTGCCGTTCAAACTTATCGAGGGCTTCCCGTTTTCGGCGTTTGTTATCTCGACATCTTTCCACAGGTAGCCCGGAAGCCTCCCTGTTGCCAGCGCCTTGAACATCGCCTCTTTTGCGGCAAACCGCGCCGCCAGATGGCGTTCCGGATAGCGTTTGGCGCGGCAATATTGCTGCTCGTGTTTGGTGAACAATTCATCCAAAAAGCCCTGGCCGTCTTTGGCCATGTTGCGTTTCATCTGGGCAATTTCGAATATGTCGCCGCCGATTCCGATTATCATCGCTTTTTTTTTCCGCCGCGTAGTGGCGCAGCATGCTGCGCCCCTACGCGGACAGTTTTCTTCCGTTCGGTCGGGTCGTAGTCCGGCAGCTGCCGGACGTGACCTGACCGACAATCCTTACTTTATCCGCGCCTTCGCTTTCTCGAATTCTCCCTTGTCGATAAACAGTACAATTTTCGAGGCGCACCGCGGCAACGCCATCAACGCGTCAAACCCGGCCTTGAAATCTTCCAGCATCAGCGTATGCGTGATAACCGGCCGAATGTCCAGCCTTCCTGATGACAGCAGGTTGCCGACCCGATACCAGGTGTCGTACATCTTGCGCCCGTTTATCCCATGAACCTGGGCTCCCTTGAACACCAGGTAATTATTGTAATCGATTTTGTAATCCGCGCCCGATAGCACTCCGAACGCCGAGAACCGTCCCCCCTTACGCAACATCTTGAACCCCTCATCCAAACCGGAGGGGGCGCCCGCCATATCGAGCACGATATCCGCGCCGTAACCGTTGGTGTGGTCTTTCACGAAATCCACCCGCTGGTCGTGGTTGTCATCGGTGTTGCGAAGGATATAATCAGCCCCCATCTTTTTGGCGATTTCCAGATTGAAATCGCTTTGCCCATCGATAATAATCTTGGTTACGCCGCAGGCGCGCGCCACTCCCACCGCGAACAGCGCGATCGGCCCGTCGCCGATTATCACCATCGATTTGCCGGCGATATCGTTGTCTTCCCCCAGCACCGCGTAAGTGGCGTTGCCCAATGGCTCCTGCACGCAGGCGATTTCCGGCGGGATAGCTTTGTCGTTAGTCCAGCAAACCGAGGCCGGCGCCGCGATATATTCGGCGAATGTACCGTCGCGGTCGACCCCGACGATTTTCATATGTTCGCCGATATGCATCTGCCCCAGCTTGGTTTGCAAATCGGCCGGATCGGGGATATGGGTTTCCAGCGACACGTAATCGCCGATGTTGAGCCCCTTTACGGCCTTGCCCAGCTCGACAATTTCACCGGCGGTTTCGTGCCCCATTATTTGCGGTAAGGCTTTGGCGCCGATACGGTTATCCGACCAGGAATCCCAGCGGTAGATATGCACATCGGTGCCGCAGATTGAGGTGGCTTTTATTTTTATGAGTACTTCATCATCTTTGGGTTGCGGGATTTTAGTCTCCTGCAGGACTGCCCCCAGTTCGGGCTTTATTTTAACGACTGCTTTCATCTTATCGGGCATCTATTTACTCCTTAACAATTTCTATCATAAGGCTCTATACGGGTTGTCATATTATAGGTTTCGAGCGATAAATGCAAGGAAAGAATGGGGGGGTGCGGGGAGAGAGATATTCTTTTACTTGATTGCATGAAATTATAAAATTATATTTACATCACAATCATATAACAGATTATATTGAATAATACCTATTGTTCTTACATTTTTAAATATTGATAAGGTCCTTTCTTTATATATTGATCAAAATATTGGCCTTTCGAAGGGGCGGATAATAAGCCCTGATAGACATATTCAGGTACTCTATTATACTGATATATGCTTCCGGAATTGAATTCAATTTCTAAAATTTGGGTATCAGGGTCATATCCAACAGAAGACAGATTGCTAGATTGTACCGGCATTCTAAACATTTTTACTCCCTTTTAAGTACCTTGATTTCGCCATATAGTGGTGACTTTATTAAATGGATGATTTTTAAGTTTTTTATCGCGCCATTGTTTTGATGGTTCCGGATCATCGCTTTTGGGTCTAGGTTCAATAAGTGGAAATCTTATGCGACTTGGTATTTGAACTGCTTCGCCCAAAACTATAGCTTCGCCGGTGCGTAAAGCCGGCAAAAGATCTACAATTCCTGTTAAAGAATCAGGAATTACGGATCTAACACGCCCTTGGTCATCACTATTAGAAAGGCGCAACGCGATGAATGTACCACACTGGGATAATATTGTTTCGTCAAGTTCTGATGGTCTTTGGCTAACAACAATAGCGCCAATTCCATATTTTCTACCCTCTCTAAATATTTTTTTGGCAGAATTAACGGCATATCCTTGAATAAAACGAGGGCCAGTACCTCTAGGCAAATATGAATGGGCTTCCTCATAGACAATTAATATAGGTCGTTGTTTTCCTATACCTTTCACATCTCTTCCCCAAAACATAACTTCAAAAAGCAGTCTTGATACTACACCCACAATTAAATCAGTAACTTCGGAAGGAATCCCAGCCAAGTCTAAGACCGTAATGCCATGATCATGGCCAATCCAGGAATTTAACAAATCCCCCAAATCTTTTTTAATTCCATCATAATCACCCGGCTTTAATAAGAAATTGAACCTTTTATCCGTTAAACGTGCTGCCATTTTTGATAGATAAGAAGACATACCTTTAGATCGATCGCTTTTAAAGGGAGGAGCACCTCCTGGGCCCGGAGGTAGAAATTCAGGAGGAATTACTTTCTCTGCGTCTCCTCTAATTGGTTCGTCCTTATCATTTTTTTTATATGATATGGATGACCAATCCTCTTTTTTTTGCAATGTCGCATTCTCATTTGTATATGTATCATACCAAATATTATTAATATTAAATGGAATTGGCGAATTAGCTGTTACCAATTCCTCTTTAACTGTACCGCTTTTTAGAGTTTTAAAGTTCTCGAGTTTTTTACTTTGGATAATATCCCTTAATGTAGAATCTTGAACCGATTCTGATGCAGACATTCTATCAACTAAAAACCAAGCCAATTCGTCGAAAGAAAGCGCCCAAAAAGGTATTTGAAGAGGATTTGATTTACTATAAACGGAAAATATTCGAGCATGTCCCTTCAAAGCATTACCATATTCGCCATGTGGATCGATTACAATAATACATGAATTAGGAAATAATGTAGTAGATATTGATTTCAATAATGCTGCGACAGAATTTGATTTACCTGCCCCCGTTGAGCCGACAATCGCCGCATGTCTAGTAATTAATTTATCTAAATTGAGATTAGCTTTCATATTTTCCGACATCGCATGCGTTCCAACAGTAATCATAGATGGATTTAATGTGCCATATATAAGTGCCAAATCCTCCTCAGTAACAAAATGTACTTCATCATCTATAGTAGGGAAAATACTTATACCACGCTGAAAATCGCCCTTCCCTATGGTTTCGCCAACTAATTGAATTTCCATCCATCTTTTACCATGTGAAAAAAAACTAGCTATTTCGTTATCCGGTAAGGGTGCTTCTG
>CAZTNJ010000085.1:0-9050 GCA_964614835.1 uncultured Ignavibacteria bacterium
ATCACCATTCCCGAAAAATCGTTCGGCAAGCACTTTTCAATTTGCGATGTGACAACCAATATATGGTTTCTGGCCGAGCTTTTTACTGTAAGTCTGGTCATTGACCCACCAGAGCACGCGCGAATTGGTCCGGATCGAATTTTTCCAGGTCATCCGGCTGTTCGCCTAATCCTACGTATTGTACAGGTAATTTATACTTTTCGGAAATCGTTACGACCGCGCCGCCTTTAGACGTGCCATCAAGTTTGGCCAGTACAAGCCCGGTTAAGCCAATTGCCTGGTTAAACAATTCGACTTGAGAGAAGCTGTTTTGCCCTATTGAAGCATCAAGCACCAGCCAGATATCGTGAGGAGCCCCTGGCATTGCTTTTTGCGCGACGCGTTTAATCTTTTTAAGCTCTTCCATAAGATTAACTCTGGTTTGCAGGCGCCCGGCCGTATCGATAAGCACATAATCCGCCTGACGCGCCAGTCCAGCTTTGATGGCGTCGAATGTTACAGCGCCGGGATCAGCTCCCTCCTGCGCTTTGATAATTTGCGCTCCCGACTTTTCGGCCCACAGAGTCAGTTGATCGGCCGCAGCCGCCCGGAATGTATCTGCCGCCGCCAATACAATCTGCTTTTTTTGAGCCGTCAAGCTATATGCTAGTTTGCCTATGGATGTCGTTTTGCCAGATCCATTAACCCCCACGAACATGATGACATGTGGTTTGGCGGCATGATTATCAACTTCTGGCCGGATGTTTACTCTTTTAAATCTCTCGTTTCGGAGGATTTCTGCCTGGTCGCCATCAGCGTTTCTGCGGATGACCTCGATAATTTGGCCTGCCGGACCGGGTCCAACATCAGCGGCAATCAGGTTTTCTTCCAACGAATCCAGTAACCGTTCATCGACCTTTTTGCCGAGCAATCCGCCGATTTTGCCAAGGATATTATCGCGAGTTTTGGAAAGTCCTTTAACAAATTTACTGAACACCGGCGGCCGCCTTTTCGTTACCGTTGAACTTGACAGAAACGATTGTCGATACGCCCGGTTTATCCATGGTCACCCCATATAGGATGTGGGCGGCCTCCATCGTCTTTTTGTTATGAGTAATCACTATAAATTGCGTTGATTTCGCGAACTGCCTGAGTAGTTTTAAAAAACGAGTCACATTGGCATCATCCAAAGGGGCATCGATTTCGTCAAGGATACAGAACGGGCTCGGTTTCACCATATAAATCGAAAATAACAGCGAAATCGCGATCAGCGCCCTTTCTCCGCCCGATAGCTGGCTCAACGAAACGTTTTTCTTTTTGCCCGGATGCGCGATAATTTCTATTGGCGATTCGAGAACATTCGTTGGATCGGCAAGTTTAACTTCGGCAATGCCGCCTTCGAAAAGCGTTTGAAATACGCTCTGGAAATTTTCTTTTATGACATTAAAGGTAGCCGTGAATTTCTCCTCGGCCGTAATATTTATTTTGTTGATTGCGTCCTTTAACGAGGCCTTGGCTTCGGTTAGATCCTTCATCTGGGCTTCCAGAAATTTCAGGCGATCCTTTTCGGTTTGATATTCATCATCAGCCAGCATATTTACCGGACCCAGTTTATCGATTATTCGTTTCAAACGTTGAATATCCTCAACTGTTTTGTTTTCGTCATAATTTTCCGGGCGGCCAGGGGTGATATGGATGTTGGTTTCGTTGAAAACGTTATCGAGAAGATTTTTGATTTGCCCTTTGGTTTCAGTTAATCCGAGTTCAATTTGATGGATTTTTTCATTGATCTCATTGAGGGATATTCGTGTTTTTTTAATATTTTGCTCTTGTTCGCTCAAAACGGCGCCGACTTCGTTTCGCTTGATAAACAGCGCATTTTTTTCGGCGTCGATCACATCTTTGGCGGCGAACAGCCTGGTTAGTTCGGCGCGGTGATTTTCCTGTTCAACTTCGTAGTTCTGCCATTTTGATTTTTCGGAATCGATCATTCCCGATTTGTGGGCTATCATCTGTTCTGCTTCGCTTATTAATTCGGCAAATCGCTTGACATCGTCTTCCAGTTTACGCACCAGGCCGGTGATTTCGACAGAACGCAGCCTCGACCGATTTAGTTCAGCGGCTTTAGATTCATACTCCTCGACAAAAGATTTATGGTCGTTTGAGGCTTTTACAAAGTTATCTCGCCAGGTTTGAAGTTCGGCGTTCGCGGCGAATATGGCATTCTCCAATTCCTCAATTTGCTTGCCAAGCTCATCTCTGCGCTTCAAGGATTCCTGATTATCTAACGATAACTGATCGAGTCTGCTCTGACTATCGCGGAACTCGAACTCGATATGACTTAGCTCCGCAATCAGTTTTTCGCGGTCGGAAAGCGATTTCCGTTTTTTATCGGCAAGTTCGGCGGCTTGTATGCCTAAGGACGCCAGTTCGGCTTCCTTTTGATTTAATTCGCCGGAAAAATGCGTTAGTTTATTTTCGATTTCCGTTTTCTGGCTAAATAGCGACGCAAGTTCGTCTTTGCGCCCGACAAGACTGACACCGAAATTGCCGCCTTCCATTAAACCAGCGCGAGAGCGATAATTGCCGTCCAAATCAACTGCCTCGCCGTTGTATTCGGAGGGAATCTTTCCCGATTCGAAAATCGAGATGTCGCCGAATAGCCTGTCGATAATCGGACGCAGGTAATCCGGGCAGGTAATAGAGTCGGCCACAACGCAAAGGATACCATCAACGTTGTATTCCATCGAACGAATCGGCGCTCGCGACGCCCTGTCAAGAAGCAGGAAGCTGGCGCGTCCCGAGGAATTTTGTTTTAGGTGTTCGATACAGGCCAGCGCATCATCATACGAGCTGCATACGATCAACTGACCATATTTATTTAAGGCCGCTTCCACCGCTAAATTATATTTTTCCGATGATGAAATCAGGTTGGCGAGAGTATCGATTACGCCAGCCGGTTTTTGATTCCAGCCAAGAACCGCCTTTACGCCGGAGCCATACCCTTCGTGATGCGCGATCATCTGCGATAATAATTCGTATCTGGCGTCAAGAGCGGATTTATTGGCGGTATAGGTCGCAATGGTTCGTTTGATATTATCCAACTGCGCGGCCAGATTGACCTGCGATTGCTGATTTGACGATATCCATCGATCAAGCTCGGCAATATGCTCCTGACTTTGTTGAAGTTTTTCTTTCTGGACAGCCAAATTCTGGCTGGATATTTCTTTGCGATTCTGATATGTCATCAGAGTGCTGTCTAACTGCTGTCCACGGTTGGTCAAATTTTCGAGGGCATTGCGGGCCGCTTCAAGTTTCGTTTGCCAGGCAATCAGTTCATTTTCGGCGCGGTGAAGATGTTCGCGGATTAAATCGAGCTGCTTCTGGCTCTCATCGATTTTAGATTTGCGTTCAAGCAGCTCGGTTTCCGATTTAATTACCTTTGAATCAATTCCCGTTAATTCGCTTTGATTTTGGATAAGTTGTTCCGAAGCCTGCAATTTTTGCTCGGTGAAAAGTTTGATTCGTTGATGCAAAGCTTCGATTTCCTCATTCCAATTATTGACGTTATCCCGGCCGTTTTGCAGAGATTGTTGAATGTTTCCGATCGCGTTTTCGATTCGGATAATTTGATTATCGAGCGCCGATATTTTTTCGGTCTCGGCGGCAATTCGTTCATCAAACTGGTTTATCTGAATTTTCAGGTTCTGGTCATCGGCATCGGCCTTATCGATTATTGCGGCAAGGTTTTCTCGCTGGGTTTTTAAGTCCAGCAGGTGTCCTTCGCGATCTTTGGCGTTAAGCTCAAGTTCGTATGCCCGAGCGGCCGCAAATACCGCCTCCAACTCCCTTAATTCATCCCTGATACTTTTATATCTGCGAGCGCGGGCGGCCTGACGATGAAGCGATCGGACGTTCTTGGAGATTTCCGCAAGAATATCTCCCAGCCGAAGCATGTCCGCTTCGGTACTTTCGAGTTTCTTAACCGCTTCCTTCTTGCGGGCTTTGTACTTGGTTATACCGGAAGCCTCTTCGAACAAGTAGCGGCGTTCGTCGGCGTTTTCCGATAGAATGGTGTCAATCATTCCGGTTTGGAATACGCTATAGGCGTGCGAGCCCATACCGGTATCGGCGAAAAGTTCGGTGATATCTTTTAACCGGCATTGCTTTTTATTGATAAGATATTCCGAATCACCCGACCGGAATAATCTTCGGGTAATCACAAGATCATCATAATCAATCGGTAATATACCACGGCTATTTTTGATGTTCAAACTTACCTCTGCCATATCTGTTGGCGGAAGGTCGCTTGTGCCATTAAAGATTACTTCATCGGATTTTGAACTTCGTAATAGTGAAGCCCGTTGTTCGCCGAGTACCCACCTGATTGAATCGAGGATATTGGTTTTGCCGCAGCCATTGGGACCGACCACTCCCATTAAACCTTCCTCAAAAAGCAATTCGGTCCGATGCGGAAATGATTTGAATCCGTTTATTTCAAGTTTCGCAAGATGCAATTTTTGATCCTTCGCCCTTCAGGTTAAAAAGCATATCGATAAATGTTTTATACGCGATTTTTATCGAAGTATTTTCGCGCCCGACATTCAGTTCGAGATTATAATATGGCAACCCCATCCCTTTAGCCAATCCTATACGCACAGGCGCGCCGGTCAATACGGCGATACTGGAATTGAAAAAGTTAGGGAATAAATCTAAATCGATGCAAACAGACAGCCCTGTTTTTCTGATACTTTCCACGAAGCTTTTTTTAGGTAGGGAGAATCTGGTCAGGTCGTGCTCGCCCGGCTTTATTAGAGTAAATCTCTTGATAAATTCATACGATCGCGGATCGATATTAGAAGTCACTAGAATCTTTATTAATCGGTTTGGGAATAGCTCCGCGACATACGGAAGCTTACTGGCTGCATCCAAAAGAATATTCATATCGGATGGCATGAGCACCAGACAATCTTTGGAGCTTTCGAAACACTGCCTGAAGTTAATCTGGCGATTATCGATTAACGATCGATGCCGGTAACGCGCGAATTTTTCCGCTAATTTATTTATTTTCATTTTTAAAATCGGCCAATTTGGCCAGAGCGGTTTCCGAACCCGGAAACTTGACGGATTTTTTATACTTGACCTGTTCCGATTGGTTCATCTTTTGTCCATCGAATTCGATATCGAGACAATCGCTTTTTTTCATTTCCAGAACGAACGACTTGATAGACTTGTGCTTGATTGTTTTTCCTCTGGGCAAAATCCCATTATAGAGCGTGTCTGTCCCCGCAATTAATTTTAATTCAACCGTATCGATCGCGGTAAGCGTAAGATATCGGTAATCGGAAGGCGCGAACAGGCTGGGCACATAATCGATCTGGGAAGTGAACCTGTCGGTCGTAAAATAGCCGTTCGCTTTATGCTCGACAATCGGAATTTTGGCGGATGTTTCATAATCTGAACGGCTGTTGGCAATCTTAATGAATAAATATACGACTACGACTGAAAAAGCCAGCAACCCTATCGTGACCAGCCAGCGATATTCGAATCCTTTCTTTAAAATACTCTCCGCTGGCAAAGGCTTTTTAGCGGCAATATCGCCAGTTTCGGTTTTCGGACTTTGTTTAGCGATAAGCGCGCATAGTTCCTTGTAATCGGCATTGAGCGCGTCCGAAAGGCTTTTTACGAACGGCTTGATATAAATCTGGCCGGGTAATAAATCCCAGCGGCCGTTTTCCAATGCCTCGATATATTTAGGCAAAATTTTGGTACGAACATAAAGCTGTTCCAAAGTCAAATTTTGCGCCTCGCGCAGTTCCCGGAGACGCGCTCCTAAGCTTTCAAGCATTCTCTGTGTTCCTCAAGCATTTTTCTGAAGAGTTTAAGCGGAAAACCGACGACTGTGTCTAATTCGCCTTCGATTTTCTTCACTAAAAACGAACCCATGCCCTGGATGCCATAAGCGCCCGCTTTATCCATCGGTTCGCCGGTATCTATATACTGCAAAATTGCCTGTTCGGTCAAGACGTTAAAACGAACAATTGTCCGGTCATATTCGGCGTGCTCTTTGCCACAAGCGGAACAGGCCAGCGCCAGCCCAGTGTAAACAAAATGCTCTTTTCCGGAAAGCTTTTCCAAAATCATTTTTGCTTCCGGTTTATTTGCCGGCTTGAACAGAAATTCATTACCCAAGACAACTGCCGTATCTGCACCGATAGTTATAGTATCCGGCGCCGAGGCTGCTTTGGCTTTGGCTTTAGCCACCCGACAAACATAATCCGCCGGGTATTCGTTTTCCAGACGAGTCTCGTCGACCATTGGGTGAATAACTTCGAACTTATACCCTTGCTCGGTTAACAGGCTTAACCTTCGCGGGGATGATGACGCCAATACTATTTTCAATTTTCCAACACAAATGTAACCGGGCCATCATTAAGAAGTTCGACAGCCATCTTGGCTCCGAATTGGCCCGTATGAACTTCTAATTCCTTTGCTTTGAGATATTCGCAGAATCGATCGAATAGCGGTTCGGCCTCGGCAGGCGGCATGGCATTATCGAAAGATGGGCGCCGCCCCTTGGAGATATCGCCGCAGAGCGTGAATTGAGAAACCACCAGAGCCTTGCCGCCGATATCCAGTAGTGACAGGTTCATTTTCCCCTGCTGGTCTTCGAATATGCGCAAACCGGCGCAACGGTCGGCAAGATATTCCGCCTGTTTTTCGGTATCCCCTTTTTGAGCACCGACAAGCAACAATAGTCCTTTGTCGATCTCGGCGATAATTTTGCCTTCCACCTTAACGCTTGCCCGTTTAACTCTCTGTAAAACAATCTTCATTTTTCGTTCCGCCACGAGCGAAATGTCATTTTATAGGCCGAATGCCGCCATGTCAATGAAAAAGCTTAAGGAAAAACCGAAGCTTATTGATTAAAAGTATATATGTTTGAAAAGGAATATGTAAATTATCTATTTATTGATTTTGTTCTGTAAGGCCGTAAATGGATCCTGGCCGCTTTTAATGGTTTCGAGCATGAACTTGGCGTCATCGAAAAGGTCAGATTGAGGGAATTTGTCGACAACCTGCTGAAACGCAGCGGCCGCCCCGGTAGTATCATGAAGATTATCGTACTGAATGAAACCAACCATGAAGATCGCTTTATCCAGACGAGCGCTTTTAGGGAACTCCTCGATAATCTTATTATAAATATCGAGCGCCTGCTTGAAATTGTTTTCGGCCTGGGCTTTGGCGGCCAATTCGAATAGGGCAATCTCGCCTTTAGATGGCTCTTTGGAGGAGCATCCGGTCAGAACTATCGCAGCCAACAAGATGCTTATCAGCACGATTATTTTAGGGTTCGAATTAGTCATGTGACTAATTTATTATTCGCATAAGAGATGTCAAGGGTTCCCGGAAAAATTCCGGGGGGATGATTAGGAAAATTTCAACTCGCCCTTTTCCATCTTAATACTAATAGTATCGTTTGGCCGATACTTGCCGCTTAAGATTTCGGCGGCCAACGGTTCGGCTATCAAGCGTTTTATTGCCCGTTTTAATGGCCGTGCGCCGAACTGATTGTCGTACCCCTCATCGGCGAGATAATCAATCACATCATCATCGAATTTTATCGCGATATCTTTTTCGGTCAGCCGATTCGACAACTTGGCCAGTTCCAGCTTAACTATATTCTTTATCTGCTCTTTGGTCAGCGATGAGAACACCACTATCTCATCGATACGGTTTAGGAATTCCGGGCGAAGGTTATGGCGCAACATCTGGATAACCTCGGCCTTAATCTCATTGTATATCCGTTCACGGTTGCGCTCGTTTATCGATTCCGATTTCTGCATTATCATTTCCGCGCCAATATTGGAGGTCATAATCACGATTACGTTCTTAAAACTGACGGTACGCCCTTTATTATCGGTCAAGCGGCCATCATCGAGCAACTGAAGCAGTAGGTTGTGCACCTCCGGATGTGCCTTCTCAATCTCATCCAATAGGACTACGCTATACGGATGACGCCTGACCATCTCGGTGAGCTGCCCGCCTTCATCGTAGCCGACATATCCGGGCGGCGCGCCGATCAGCCGCGACACCGAAAACTTCTCCATGTATTCCGACATGTCGATCCGAATCAAGGCATTTTCCGAACCGAATATCGCCGCCGCCAGAGTTCGGGCTAGTTCGGTTTTGCCGACACCGGTCGGTCCCAGGAATATAAACGAACCCAAAGGCCGATTTGGGTCGGCCAATCCCGCCCGTGATGACCGCACAACATTAGCCACTGCGCTGACAGCTTCGTCCTGACCGATTACCCTTTCGTGAAGTCTATCCTCCAAGTGCAACAGCTTCTCGGCTTCGGCTTCGCTTAGTTCGGCCACCGGGATTCCCGTCCACTTGGAAACGATGGCCTCGATATCCTTAGGTTTGACTTCCTCGGAAATCATCCCGCCCTGCTTTTGAAATTCGGCCAATTCTTTATTGAGCTTTTCAATTTCCTTGTCTATCTCGTTGGTCACGCCGTAACGCAGCTTGGCCGCTTTTTCGTAGTCGGCGTCGCGGATAGCGTTTTCTATCTGAAGCGCCGTATCTTCTTTACGTTTTTTCAGCGCTTTGATACTTTCGACAACGCCCTTCTCCTTTTTCCATTGAGCGGTCAGGCTATCGCGCGATTTGTATAGTTCGGTTAATTCTTCCTGAATTGGCGCGATTCTGGCGTCGGCATCCGGTTCGTTGCGGACCCCTTCTTTTTCGACTTCAAGTTGTCGGATTCGTTTCTCTACCGAATCGATTTCCGCCGGCATAGAATCTATTTCAAGGCGCAATTCCGCCGCGGCTTCATCGATTAAGTCAATCGCCTTATCGGGTTGGAACCGATCGGTGATATATCGATCAGACAGTTTGGCCGCCGCGATTATTGCGGCATCGGAGATTTTAACGCCGTGGTGGACCTCATAGCGCGTCTTGAGTCCGCGCAATATCGAAATCGTGTCTTCCACGGATGGCGGCTCGATCATCACCGGGGCGAACCCGCGTTCTAAAGCGGCATCCTTTTCGATATGCTTTCGATA
>CAZTNJ010000085.1:9060-10527 GCA_964614835.1 uncultured Ignavibacteria bacterium
GCGCAAACCCCCGCCATTTGCCGCGGGGCAATGCCGGGTTAAACAATTTGGCGGCGTAAACTGCCCCATCAGCGCCGCCCGCGCCGACTATGGTATGAAGTTCATCTATGAATAATATTATTTCTCCTTGGGATTTTTCGACCTCTTTCAGAATCGCTTTAAGTCGTTCTTCGAACTCACCGCGAAACTTAGAGCCCGCCAGAAGCGACCCGATGTCGAGCGCAACAATCCGTTTGTTCATTATTGGCTGGGGCACATCCTGCTGCGCCACTTTTAACGCCAGCCCTTCGACAATGGCGGTTTTGCCCACGCCCGGTTCGCCGATAAGCACTGGGTTATTTTTAGTACGGCGGGATAAGATTTTCAGGACTCGCCGGATTTCCTCATCCCGGCCGATTACCGGATCAAGCTTTCCCTGGCGAGCCAAGGCGGTCAAGTCGCGCGAATATTTTTCGAGCACTTTATATTTGGTTTCGGGGTTGTCATCGGTGACCCGCTGATTACCGCGCACTTTTGAAAGCGCTTTGAGGAATTTGTCCTGGTTCAATCCGCTTTGTTCAAGCAGCTGGCCGGCCCGATCGCGTTTCTGGTCGATTAGCCCCAAAAGTAGATGTTCTATCGAAACGAATTCATCCTTGAACTGGTCGGCATACTTGAAGCCGGCGTCGATTGCCTGATGTAAATCGTTGGAAAGATAGACTTGCGTCTTCCCCGATACTCTGGGTAACCGTTCCAATTCGCTATCGAGTTTTTCGGCTAACTTGGATGGCATCACGCCCGATTCACGCAACAAATCGGCGGCCAGGCTGCCTTCCTGCTCCAGTAGCGCTTTCAAAAGGTGCAATCCCTCGATTTGGGGATTGTTGTTTGATTGCGCCAGTTGAGTTGCGTATTCCAGGGCTTCGCGGGAGTTTTGAGTTAATTTTTCGTACTTCATGGATTTAATACCTCGATAAAAACAGAGACGCGGAAAATCATCAATGTTGGAACGCCTTTGATGGCGGCGAATCAATTAGCTTTTTAGTAAGGTTTTTAAACTTGCCGCAATAATGTATTGTCGCCTCGATATAATTATTCAGTTCCTGGATAGTATAAATCGTCAAAACATCATTTTTGCGAAATACCCGTTCGGAAAATATTCTGATTTTATTGATATTATCATATTCACTTTTACTGATATAGCCATTTTGGGAAAGCCATTGAATCTGATAAAATATATCCGAAAAACGCTGACTCACGAATCGGCGATTTTCTTTGCTGGCGCCGCCTTTTTCGGGAAAGAGAATGGCGATAATGTATTCGGCCAGCCAGCTTTCCAGAAAAACCCGACATTTAAGCACGGTGTTAAAATAATCTCGGGCATTATAGTATTCCTGAATTACAAAATTTACAACAAAATTTTTTACAAAAAAAAATTTTTAAATTTTTTTTGTTTTTTTTTTTTAATTTAAAAACAATTTAAAGGGC
>CAZTNJ010000085.1:10537-13587 GCA_964614835.1 uncultured Ignavibacteria bacterium
CTGAATTTCCAAACTTTCCACCAAATCTTTTACCACGAAATCTTTTGTAATCTGTGTTGGTTGATTCTTTTTCATTTCAAATCCATTGAATCGGCGAATCGTTCAAATAATCGCTTCTGCTCGGGCGTGAGCTTTTTGGGAATCTCAACCTTAACCTCAACATATTGATCTCCCCGGCTTCCGTTCAAGGCTAATCCTTGTTCCTTTAATCGGAATTTCTGTCCTGGTGATGTGCCAGGCGGTATGGTCAATTCGACCTGACCTGTCAGAGTCCGAACTTTAACCTTCCCGCCCAGTACCGCCTGCTTAATATTTATCGGCACCAAACAGTATATATCTTTGCCTTCCCGCCAAAAATATTCGTGTCCTGAAATCGCTACTTTAAGATATAAATCGCCCGCCGGACCGCCATTTTGGCCGGGGTTCCCCAGCCCCTTAAGGCGAATTTTCTGTCCGGATTCCACCCCTTTGGGAATTTTTATCTTAATAGTTTTAGGACCAAACAACTTGCCTCTACCCGAACACTTTCGACAGGGATTTCCAACTATTTTTCCTCGCCCCAAACATCGCGGACAGGGTCGGCTTACTGAAAATGAGCCCTGGGAAAAGGTTACGTTTCCGCGGCCATTGCATTCGGGGCAGGTAGAGGTTTGACTTCCGGGCGTAACCCCGCTGCCGCCGCAAGTATCACAGGCCTGTTCGACATTGATACGAATACTTCGCTGGCCACCATTGATAGATTCTTCAAAAGGTATTTCTATATCCGTAAGGATATCGGTTCCCCGTTGAGGCGCATTGGTTGCCTGATTATCGAAACCACTGAAACCGCCGCCCTGGCCGCCAAACAACGATGAGAAAATATCGGCAAATGACCCGAAACCCTGGGCATTGCCGGCCCGACTATTCCCCTGACGTCCCCCCTGTCCAAACATCGACATGATATCATCGAACGAAAATCCTTCCCCGCTTGCTCCCTGAAATCCGCCCTGGCCATGCCCGCCAAACGATGACCCATACTTGCGAATAGTATCGTATTGCTGGCGTTTAGCCTGATCGGACAGGACACCATAAGCCTCGGAAATCTCCTTGAATTTAGCCTCAGCCTGACGGTCGTTCGGGTTGGCGTCGGGATGATATTTTTTCGCCAGCCTGCGATATGCCTTTTTAATTTCATCTATGGAGGCGGTTTCGGACACGCCTAATGTTTGATAATAATCGGTCATACAACCTTCTTAATGCGACTTCGCGAATATGCCTGTCAAGAATAATCGGCAATTATTTGGAAATACCCGTAGGGGTTTGGCATGTCAAACCCCTACGCGTTATCATCCTGCGCATGCATTTTCCCTCATAAGTGAGAGATGATCACGGCGCATAAGGGCGGCTCGCGAGCCACCCCAACCAAATTCAGTTGCCATAAATGACGCCCCCATAAAATTAATTCACCACTTCGAAATCAGCGTCGACAGCATCGCCGGCCGGTTTATTGCCCTGGCTGGAATTTGGCTGGGATTGCTGGCTGGTACCGGTGCTGCCATTACCGCCATTTCCCGGCTGACCGCCCGGAGGCGGGGTTTGGGCGTACAATTTGGCCGCGATTTCGTGCATGATACTATTCAATGCGTCGGTCGCCGATTTGATTTCGTTCAAATCCTCGCGTTTGGCGGCATCTTTAAGTCTATCGACAGCCGCCTGGGCTTTAGCCTTTTGGTCGGCATCGAGCTTATCGCCCCATTCCCGCAGGTTCTTTTCGGTTTGATAAGCCAGCGAATCAGCGGCATTGATCGCATCGATTTTCTCGCGTTTAGATTTATCTTCCGATTCGTGTGCCTGGGCGTCTTTTATCATCTTCTGGATTTCCTGCTCGGTCAAGCCCGAAGACGCCTGGATTCGAATCGACTGCTGTCTTCCGGTCGCCTTATCCAAAGCCGATACATTTAGAATACCGTTGGCATCGATATCAAAGGTAACTTCGATTTGCGGAAGGCCGCGCGGAGCTGGAGGTATTCCATCAAGATGGAAACGGCCAATCGTCTTGTTGTCGATAGCCATCTGACGTTCGCCCTGGAGCACGTGGATTTCCACGGTCGTTTGATTGTCCGCCGCGGTCGAGAATATCTCCGATTTCTTAGTCGGAATCGTCGTATTGCGTTCGATTAGTTTGGTGAAAACACCGCCAAGCGTTTCAATTCCCAGTGACAACGGGGTGACATCCAGCAGTAAGACATCTTTAACATCACCGGCCAGCACTCCGCCCTGAATCGCCGCGCCGACAGCCACGACTTCATCGGGGTTTACCCCGCGATGGGGTTCTTTTCCGAAAAATTGCCGTACCGTTTCGATAACTTTCGGCATTCTGGTCATCCCGCCGACCATGATAACTTCATCGATTTGCGACTTATCGAGCTTTGCGTCTTCTAAAGCTTTGCGGCAGGGCTCAATCGACCGAGCAACCAGGTCATCGACCAATTGTTCGAGCTTAGCCCGGGATAGTGTCAAGTTTAGATGTTTCGGGCCGCTGGCATCGGCGGTGATAAACGGTAAATTGATTTGAGTTTCTGATGTTGATGACAACTCCATCTTGGCTTTTTCGGCGGCCTCCTTGAGCCGCTGCAAAGCCATCGGGTCGCGCGACAAGTCAACACCAACGGATTTCTTGAATTCGGCCACCAGCCAATCGATAATCCGTTTATCGAAATCATCGCCGCCCAGGTGAGTATCTCCGTTGGTAGAACGCACTTCGAACACGCCATCGCCTAATTCGAGTATGGAGATATCGAACGTACCACCGCCCAAATCATAGACGGCGATTTTTTCGTTTTTCTTTTTATCAAGACCGTAAGCCAATGCCGCCGCAGTCGGTTCGTTGATAATACGAAGCACTTCCAGACCAGCTATCTTTCCGGCATCTTTAGTAGCCTTGCGTTGAGAATCATTGAAATAAGCCGGAACCGTAATCACGGCCTGGGTGATTTTTTCGCCCAGATAATCCTCGGCAGTCTGTTTCATTTTCTGCAAGATCATGGCCGAGATTTCAGGAGGCGAATATT
>CAZTNJ010000086.1:0-521 GCA_964614835.1 uncultured Ignavibacteria bacterium
ATAATATCCTGATTAAGCAGCCAAAAATAATCGCGAATTTACAAGCGGAGATTGCCGATAAACAGCGTCAGTTACTTTCAGCTCAGATTATATCGCGAAATCTTCAGAACGTTAACGAGTTAATCCAAAATAATCTTGTTAACACGCCGAACGATTCGCTGGCCAAACCGGCTAATATGGCGTTCCTTCAATACTTGACCGGGCTTATGGATAAATATAATATAATCTTGTTGTCGATAAAACCTATGGAAGTTATCAAGCGCGAGGAACAAAAAGTAGATCAGTGGACATCATCATTTGATACGCCAGCGGTTGACACGACCAGGGATTTTATTGAAACGCCCTATTCGTTGTCGATACTTGCCAGCTATATACAACTTGGCCAGTTTTTTCAGGAGTTAGAGAAATCGCCGCGGCTGATTAAAATCGTAAGATTTCAATTATATAAACCAATGTAAAAAAATTTTTACGATTTTAAATTTACCGAAAAAAGAAACCAACCCCTTAAAAATAAAATTTAA
>CAZTNJ010000086.1:531-13013 GCA_964614835.1 uncultured Ignavibacteria bacterium
TTTAAACAACAAGGTTTTTTTTTTTAAACCCAATTATGTTTTGTTAATTTCCATATATTTAAAAATTGTGCATTTTTTTAAGGTGTTTTAGAAATCGCCGCGGCTGATTAAAATCGTAAGATTTCAATTAGAGAATCCCATGGATCTTACTTTTGTCGCGGATGAAGTATCCGGAAAAAGCGACCAACGCCGGATAAATATCGATTTACACACTTTGACAATAGTGAAAGCGAGTTTTAAAAGTGGACAAAACCAGTTTAATTAGAGCATTGGCCTTCATTTTGGGCGTAGCCTTATTTCTGCTTGTGGTTTGGGGAGCATTTAAGGCAATAAGCGAAGCTCGCGAATTAAAGAAAAACCAGGAAACCAATGCCACTACGCTTGATGCCGATACATCGCTGGCGCTGGTTATCGATTCGCTTGAGGACAACTGGAAGCGGCGGGTAAATTATCGTTTTTCCGTTAGTCAGGATCCACTTAATATGAGCAGAACAGTAATCGGTTATACCTATAATCGGGCTGGCTACAGGGAAATGGAAGAAGATACGGAATTCAGATTATCGGCGACAGTGATCGACGACCATCCCAAAGCTATTATCAAGTATCAGGGTAAAAGCCATGTCGTAACAACCGGCGACATGATTGGGGATGGCTATTATGTTTCGAGAATAGAGGCCAAGTCGGCGATTCTTTCGAAAGGCGGGCAGTCGATTTTTCTTCAAAATAAGGCTTTGCCGGCGCCTCCGGATGAAATGGTGCCAGTTGATGAGGGTCAAGAACAATATTAATTTTAACATACCTTAATTGGGAGGATGTTTTGAGAGGTTTATCGAGGTATCGTTGTATCGTTTGGGTGAGTTTCCTTATTGCAATCGCAGTTTGCGGCGGAGCATTCGCACAAACACAAGGCAATGACAGTCGGAGTATTTCTCCGACACTAAAGGACGGCTTGGCCAAGACGGTTACGCTTGATGCGGATGACGCATTTTTACCATCAATACTCACTATTCTTGCCGAAAAATCGGGTTTCAACATAGTTACAGGCCCGGGGGTCAATCGACAGGAAAGAATTTCGGTTCATTTGAAAAATACGCCTATTGAAGAGGCGATCAATTTGGTGGTCCGGGCGGCCGGATTATCTTATGAAATCGTTGGCAATTCATTTTTGGTCGCCGAGGCGGAAGCTCTTGCTAATGAAGTCGGGCTATCGGCATATGTTTATGATCTGCAATTCGCCAATGCCGCCGAAATAAGCGAGATGTTAAGCGGAATGAGCAAGAATATCCAGGTTGATACATCCGGTAATAGGGTATTGGTGTTGACTTCTCCTAAAGTCGCATCCGAAATAACTGACATTATTAAAAGAATCGATCAACCGCCGATGCAGGTGCTGCTTGAAGCCAGATTGATTGAAGTTGCCACTGATGATTTAGATGAATATGGAATCGACTGGGAAAGGCTTTCGCATGTCACAACAATCATAGCCGAATCGCCGCTTAATGACGACGGCTCAAGCCGGGCGCCAAACGAGAACGATTTTGGAGGTCAGTTGCCCGATTTAGGGGCTCTTCCGGAAAAATATTCGTTCGAAAAGATTCAAGGGCTTGATAATGTTGGACAATTTTCGCGTCAATTATCGGCTTTCGATATAACCTTAGATTTTTTGGTTAAACGGAATAAAGCCAAAGTATTGGCGAATTCCAAATTAACGACAATTAACAATCGCCAGGCAAATATCTTAATTGGCGAAACAGTTCGCTGGGTGGTTCTTTCGCAGGCAAACGCGTTAGCTCAAATGGAAGAAGTCGGTATTAAATTAAATATCACCCCCTCGATTAATTCCAACGGCTATATCACGACCAAAGTTGAACCTGAAGTATCTTCGATTATCGAATTGGTCGCGGGACTATATCCACATAAAAAAATTAGGACAGCCAGCACAACGGTACTGGTTAAAGACGGACAGAAGATATTTATCGGCGGCCTGTTATCGGTTGATGACACCAAAACGATTTTCCGGATGCCGATACTATCGGATATTCCGCTGATTGGCAAGCTATTTACTCATACTTATTATCAAACGAGGAAGACGGATTTAATAATTGAAGTAACGCCGAGAATTATTCGCCCCGATATGAATTTATCGGACGCACGTAATTTTACTAACGATGGTTATCAAATATTGGATAACGGCGTTCAAACGGATTTAAAGAGTTTAGAACCAGGCGTAAAAGAAATGGAGAAAGTGGGAAGTCTTCAGAAGGATATTCGGGATTTCCAGGATGAGGCGGTGAAGCCGGAGACGCAGAAAAAGCAATGAAAAATCTAAATTTTAAGGAGGAACGCATGAAAGCCCTCAAAAAATTGGCAGTTGTGGTACCGCTTGTCTTGATGGTGCTGCTTCTGGCAATGGTATTGAACACCGCCTGCGACAATCGTAATCCTGTCAGCACGGCGAAAACGGGATCATCGAAAGTAAGCAATATCAATCTTTCATTTAATCCCGAGGAAGTTATAGTCAACAAACCAAATATCAGCGCCGAAATTGGGGTTTCAATCCAGGTTACGGATGCCCAGGGGAGAGGCATAGATTCCCTGAAAAATTCGATTAACTTGAGTGTGCTCCCCAATGTCGGGATTATTGGAACAATTGAAACCACAAGCACGATTGGCCTATACCAGACTACTTATTGGAGCGCTCCCGGTTATACCGGTCAGGTTCAATTCCTATTAACGGTCGGCGGCAAGTCGTTAATCGATACTATTAATATTATTTATCAGCCTGTCGGTGTAGCCAGCGAAATTTCGATGAATATTACTCCATCGCCGCTGGTTGTTCATTCGCCGTATAAATCGGATACCGCGACAATCGATATCTGGGTTAGAGACGAAAATGGCGCGGGTTTGGATAGCGTAGCCGTTGTCGTAAGTAGAACGCCGAATTTTGGCACGGTTGTTCAAGGTGGCTTGACCGAAAATGGCTATACACAGGCCATGTATATTACCGATCCGGGGCAACCAAACACCGTGCAAATCAGGGCCACCGCAGGCGGGGCATCGATTTCGAACACGCTGGTTGTATTTACCCAATTTGGCGGTGAAATCGGCCAGATGTCGGTTGTCCTTTCAAAGCAAAATTTAATCGCTGGAGGAAGCGATTCGACGAGTGTGATTGTATCTGTATTGGATACGACTAACGCACCTATCAGCGATAATACGACCATATTTCTTTCGACAGTCGGCTCAACGCCGCATCACGGCTTTGTGACGCCTAATTCAGCGCCGACAAACGGTGGCATTGCGCATTTTACGTTGACATCTCCGGCTACGTTAGATTCGGCGCTCGTGATAGAAGTTGACACGCTAAAAGCCTGGGGAATCAGTATTTCAGGCGAAACCACTTATGCGATTTCCGCTGTTACTTATATACCTGGTTCAGCATCTTCGATGGATATCTTTATCCAGCCGGTATCAATGATAGCGGGGTCGGGGACGGCCCAGACTATTCCGGTCAGGGTTCTTGATGCTAACGGAAATAGCGTTATCAACGGCACGCAGGTTCAATTCAGGAAAGAATTACCGCTATCCAGCATCACTACTCTGACAATTACGAACCATGGAATCGCTAATGGCGTGTATACGGTTGGTACGGCGTCGGGAATTGATCGCATCAAGGCATTTATTCCGAGGCCCTCTAATAATGACACTCTCTGGTCAAACACTGTGCCATTAATAGTAAGGTCTTCACAGGCAAGTAATATCACTCTAATGGCATCAAATCCGACGATTGCGATTGGCGGTATAGCGACGCAGATAATAGCGACATTACGCGATGAAAATGGAAATGCCTTAAGCGATGGCTATGCGGTTCAATTCCAGATTACGGCTTCACCCAGTATGATTGGGCCATTTGGGCCGTCATTTATGCATGTGCCAACGGCCGATACCATTACTCTGTCGGTTATTGATTCGACCGATGTCAATGGGCAGGCTTCGGTGGCCTTATTCTCTGGAACTACAGCGGGGACGGTCAAAATTAAAGCCACTTCTTTAGATAATGTGAATGTATTCAAAGAAAAAACGACTGTGGTGATTACATCCGGTCCACCGGCCAGAGTGATGATCTCGCCAATATCCAACGTACAGCCTGTGGGCGAAGTTCTGGTAGGCGGAGTTACCGCAATGGTTATCGATTCATTCACGAATCCTGTTGAATACAACACCGCGGTACATTTCCAGGTTATCCCCGATTCGATAGCAATGGTAACCGGCGACGCTTATACCGGTGGAATTGTCTTCAATCCTGATTCGGGAACAACTGAAACTATCGGTGTACCGGGGTTGGCTTTCAGCCAAATCACCTATACCTGTAACAGAACATTTGATACTATCAGGGTATTGGCTCAATCTGGGGCGATGGTTGACACGAGTCAGGCGTTAATTCTGCAAATTTACGCAACCGGCGCGCGGTGCGCTGTAACCGCAAATCCAGCTTCGTTATATCTGCCAAACACGACAGCCTGGGATTCCTCTTACATTTCATGCCAATTATTGGATGGGATTGGTTGCGCGATTGGTAACGCCATAATTATTTTCTCCGCTCTTGAAGCCGGGCAGATTTCCGGCCAATCGATAGATACGACAAATAGCAATGGCTGGGCGTACTGCAGATTCAAGATTAAGGGAGAAATGATTCCGCAGGTACCGCCCAATACGCCGGAGGTTGCGGCCAAGGTCCAGGCAGTATTGCAGGGATATCCGAATATTAAGGGAGAGGCCACAATCACCTGCCGCAGGCCGGGGTTATAAAGGAGTAGAATTTAAGATATGCAGTTGCTTGGAGAGATACTTGTTAAAGACAAGATTATCTCGGAAAAAGATCTCGATTCTGCCTTAAAGAAGCAGAAAGAGTACGGAAAAAGATTAGGCGAGGTTTTACTTTCAGAAGGTTACATCACGGATGAAAACCTCGCCAGGGCTATCTCCAAGCAGCTTCATCTGAAGCTGGTAGGCCCGGAAGACCTTATAAAAATCGATAAGGAAGCTCTGGAATTCATTCCAGAGTTTTTCGCCAGAGAGTATCATTGTATAGCCCGTCATTTGGAGGATGGGGCACTGGAAGTGGTGATGGTCGATCCTGAAGATATCGTGGTTATCGATAATCTCCAAAAAATCACCTCGCTGAAAATAATACCTTTGATTGGGGCACAGAGCATTATTGACGAGGCGATTGAGCGGCACTATAAAGAATTGCGCACGACGGGCGAAGTTACGGCGGCTCTTTCGGGAATGGATTTTATTGCGACCGGCGAAAGCGGCGAGCTTGATGATATCGATGTCAATGAACTCAAGAAGGAATTGGATGAAGCGCCGATTGTCAAATTGGTTAATCTCATTCTTTCAGAGGCTATCAAGAACCGCGCCACCGACATTCATATTGAACCGCTTTTCGACGCGGTATTAGTCCGATATCGTATTGATGGCGCGCTTCAGGATATAATGACCGCGCCGAAAAAATCGGCCAATGGATTGATTTCGCGTCTGAAAATCATGGCCGACTTGAATATCGCGGAAAGGCGTTTACCTCAAGATGGGCGTATTTCGCTGAAGATGCCCGAAAAGGAAGTCGATATCAGAGTATCGATTTTGCCTACGGTAAAGGGCGAAAAAGTCGTGCTTCGCTTGTTGGATAAAAAGGGATTCGCCTTTACGCTGCCATCGTTGGGTTTTGAGGCCGGGATGTTGGAAATCTTCCGTAAGTGGATTACGATGCCTTATGGTATGATTATCGTTTCTGGTCCTACCGGAAGCGGTAAATCGACGACCTTACACGCTGCGATAAAGGAAGTCCAGTGCGAAGAAGACAATATCGTGACCGTTGAGGACCCGGTTGAATATCAGATCGATAGAATCGCGCAGGTGGCCACTAACGAGAAAATTGGACTAACATTCGGAGGATCGTTACGCAGTATTCTCCGTCAGGACCCTGATAGGATTCTAATTGGCGAAATAAGAGATCAGGAGACGGCGGATATCGCTATCAAATTCGCGTTAACGGGCCATCTGGTATTCACGACTCTTCACGCCAACGATGCGCCATCTACAATTACCAGGTTACTTGATATAGGCGTGCCAAGATTTTTAGTTGGTTCGACTCTAAATCTTGTAATGGCCCAACGCCTTGTGCGAACTTTGTGTTCGGCGTGCAAGGAAGAATACACTCCGGATAAATCGATTGCCGAGAGGCTTAAAATCGATTATTCCCGGCTGGCGGATAGAAAGCTTTACAGGGCTCGCGGATGTGTCAGATGCCGCAATACCGGATATTTCGGCCGGACCGGCCTTTTCGAACTTCTTGAGGTTAAATTACCGATCCGTAAGTTAATCTATGAGAATAAGGATCAGGACGATATAAGATTCGCGGCGATTGACCAGGGGATGGTAACGTTGCGCGAAGCGGGAATCTTAAAAGCCCTATCAGGTCAAACATCAATAGAAGAAGTATTAAGAACAACCGTAGATGAAGAATAATTTGGTTTTGCTGATAAATAGTCAGGATAAGTATGGCAACATTTAACTATGTGGCAAAGGATTCCAAGGGGCATAAGCATGAGGGCACTATTAGCGCTTCATCGCTTGATGGAGCCTTAAACAAACTAAGAGAAAGCGGCCAGACCGTTATCTCGGTTGTTGATGCCAGTTCGGCCCAATCGGGACCTCGCGGTAGTCTTCTTGGCGCTATATCGCTGTATATCTATAAGAAAAGGACCGCGGTTCCCCTAACGAGTCTGGTGTTTTTCACAAGGCAATTGGCAACGATGTTCTCGGCAGGTTTGACTATCGAGAAAGCGCTTGGCAATATTTTGTATGAAGAGGGTAATCGAAAATTCAAGAAAGTCGTGGCCGAGCTTCTAAACGACGTTAAAAAAGGATTTTCGCTTTCGGATTCTCTTGAGCGGCACCCCGGAGTGTTTTCCCCTTTGTTTGTGGCGCTGGTGAAATCGGGGGAAGTTTCCGGTTCGCTGGCGACAGTTTTAGACGAACTGGCGGATTATCTGGAATTCGTTCATGATACACGAAGGAAAGTAATTTCGGCCATGTCGTATCCCGCATTCGTCGTCGTTATCATGTTTGCCCTGGCGGTGGCTTTGATTGTCAAAATCGTGCCGATGTTCCAAGAGGTGTATCATCGATTCGGAGCGGAGTTGCCTTTACCGACGCAGATATTGATTAAAGTGTCTGAAGGGATTCGGGCCAATTTCCTGATATCTTTAGTTGGGTTCATAGTGTTCGTATCGCTGATAATAATTACGAATTTAACATACACGGGAAAATATATTTTCGATAAGATGAAGTTATCGACGCCGGTGTTTAAAAACATGATTATCGATTCGACCATGAGCAAGATGGCCCGTACTTTTGGTATGTTGCTGGGGGCCGGCGTACCGGTTGTCGAAACTATGGCATTAGTTCATCGCGTAGTTGATAATATTCACTATAAAAACGCGATCAAAGAAGCGACACAATACGTGAAAGATGGATATTCCATATCGGCTTCCTTGAAGAAGACGGAAGCATTCCCACACACCCTCCTTTCGCTGGCATCCACCGGCGAGGAAACTGGCGAAATGGAGAAGATGCTGACGAAAGCGGCCGATTTTTATGACAAGCAGCTTGAAGCGGTAATTGGAAGGTTGACTTCGCTAATCGAGCCGATGTTAATCGTGCTTATTGCACTGGTTATCGGGACGATTGTTATCGTGATTTATCTACCAATCTTCAATTTCGGTATGGCTTTGAAAAAAGGTCTCAAGTAGCCAAAATTGGTATAAATTTCAGCCGCTCCTGCTGGGGCGGCTTTTTTTATTGCCTAAACGAGGATTTTTGTCATAATTGTTCATTATTATGGAAAAACGCGGAAAATGCTGCTTGAATGAAATAAAATGCCTCGGCGGGGCGTTTAGTTTATAATGAAAAAGATTTTTAAAATATCGTTGTTCGGCGTGATGGCCGTGATGTTCACGGTCGGGGTCGTAACAGGTATATATTTTTGGACGTCGTTGCCCGAACAGCAGTTCAATCAATGGATCGGCTATTTGCTTTCGGCCAAAACTGGCTATCGAATCACAATCGAAAAAATAAATCGCGACCTATGGAATAAAATCGAATTAGATAACATCGCCATTACATTTGAATCCGAAAACCAGAATATTCCTATCGCCAAAATCAAGCATGCCGAAACGCATTATTCAATTAAAGGCCTGTTGGCACGCGAAATAAACCTGAACAGCTTTGTGATCTCGGGCGTATCGTTGAATGTTCTTTTTGATGAAAATAAGCATTTAGTTATTCCCCGAAAAACCGGAAAGATATCGACAGGAGAAAAATCACCCGGGATTCCATCAATAACTATAAGTGACTATAAAATCGATAGCGTCGAAATCAGTTTATATTTTCCCGAAAGTTCCCATAAGATTAATTTGCCGGTATTAAAAGGCTCTGTTACAGCGAACAACTCCAAATTATCCGCGGTAATCGATAGTTTACAGATAGATTATCCCGAGAAGAATTTTAAAATCGATAGTTGCGCGGCGGAGGTTGGCTATGCCGATGGCGAATTACAGATTGCAAAATTCGGGATTAAATCTGATTTATCCCGGATAACGTTAGCTGGAAATGTGCGTAATCTGAAATCGCCCGAATTTAATCTTGATTATAATTTCGCACCGCTGCAATTAGAGGAAATCGCCCTGCTGACCGGAGTTAAACTCAGCGGCGATGCCAATATCAAGGGTAAAATTTCTGGGAATATAGGGGAATTTGGGGGAAACGCATCCGGCGATATGATTTTATTTGATTATAACATCAGAAATTTCAGCACTAAATATCATTTTAAGAATAAGCGAATTGAATTCAGTAATTTCGCCGGACTCGTTTTTGAAGCGCCACTGGCTGGCGGCGGTTATCTCGATTTTAATCCTAATCCGGCCCAATATGGTTATCGAGGCACGGTAACCGAATTGAACCTGCAAAATATAGGATTGACGCTGTATAGCATGTTCACCGGCGATGTTACCCTAACCGGGCGGGGATTATCGGAAAATAACATGATAATGCAGGTAGATATGCATTTATATAAAGCCGATATCGATATTTATCATTTTCATGAGGCAATTGGCAAGATAGAATTCGATTTACATAAGCTTACTTTCTTACCCGAATTTAAGGCGCGTTATAAGGATACCTGGCTCACCTATGAAGGTTATCTTGAATACACGGGGCAAATCGCTATTGAAGCTGATATCGATCTGGCAAACCTGGCGAATTTTCAGAATCAGTTTTTTATAACGGATTTAGATGGACGGGGAAGCGCCCATGTTGTTGTAAGCGGTCCGACATTGGATTTTTCTGTAGCGGGCGATTTTAGTTCAGATTCCTGTCGATTCTATGGGATGACCAGCAGGGACTGTAAAATCGATTTGAATCTTGGCACCTTTATCTCGCATCAGACAGGAACGGTCAACGGAATAATTAAGGCGGGAGAATTGTACACTATACCGCTTGATACATCCTATTTTACCATATCGGTAGCAGGCGACAAGTATTTTCTTGATAGAGTGTATTGTCGTAATGCAAATAATATTTTGGAATTTTCGGGTCTAGTGGACAATACACAATTGCCGCCTTCTTTCACGGTTGATACGATGCGGACAATTCTCTGGGAAGATACGGTATATTCCGCCCATCCGATGGAAATGGATATTGACTCTACACTGGTGAAGTTCAAGGATTTTGTGCTGGCATATAAAACCGGCCGCGTTGAAATGGTCGGCGCAGTTACCTACGAAAATGAAATGGATCTGGATATAAAAGCGAACGGATTCGAGATTTCTCCGGTTGTAAAGTATTTTGATTTTAATCGTAAATTGATGGGAGTGCTTTCGGGGCGGATGGCGGTTACCGGTAATTTTGACTTTCCAGTTATCGGTTGCGACTTTTCAATCGATGATTTCGCGATAGATTCGGTTGTCCAGGGGGATTTTCAGGTTAGAGCATTATATTCCGACCGGCTTTTAGAAGTGCCATCAGCCGAAATTACTGGCGAGGGTCTGCAGTTTCAAATGTCGGGTAAATTTCCGATGGAATTGTCTTTCACGTTTACCGGAGATAGATTTCCTGAATTACCATTTACGGCGCATATATCGGCCAGCGGAACGGATTTACCAATTGTGCCTGTTTTTGTGCCTTCAATAGATTATGTTCGCGGCAACTATTCAGCATCGATAGACTTAAGCGGCACTTTTTCTCAACCTCTGGCTAGCGGCACATTTTCGATGACGGATGGATCGGTTAAAGCCCTGGAATTAGTTGACCCTATTTCCGGAATCAATATTTCAGGACGAATGGAGAATGACTTAATCTATGTAGATCAGATAACGGCATTTATCACGCAATCGAAAGCCAAATTAGGCCGCCGTTTTGACGGGTATCCGCTTCAAAGAAAAACCTCTGGGACGATACCAGGCAAAATCGAGGGTTCAGGAACAATAAAATTACTGGGAATCGGACTATTCGACTACAATCTCAATCTGGCGGGAAAAGACTGCGAATTTTATACAGAATCATACGATATACACGGGTTGGCCGATCTAAATTTGCATGTAACGGGATCATCGCCGCCAGTTGTAATGGGTACAATAGAATTAAAGCGATTAGATATGAAAGAGCCGTTCGGTACTTTCTATATCGGGATCACCGAAAAAACCGAAATACTGGAAGATTCAACTATGTGGGATCTTGCCGTTGATATTGTATCGCCGAATAATCTCTGGATTAAAAATCCTGATGCTGATATGGAGATGATGGGTACAGTGCGTGTATTGCGTAACGCCGGAATACGTAATTTGCTTGGCGAATTAGTAATAATCAGAGGAAATTTTTTCCTTTTTAATTATAAATTCAAGATTAAAAGCGGCCAAATGATGTTCCAAAATATATCCATACTCGATCCTCAAGTGAATTTTAATGTGAGCACACGGGTCAGGGAAACGGCGACATCTGGCTTGATGAATCAAACAAATTTTGGTTATGAAGACCTGGATTTGTTGATTACCGGGACGTTATCAAAACCGGAGATACGATCGGCAAATGATTCGCTGTATTCTGATGAGAACGTTCTTAGGACACTGGTGGCAGACCGTTTTGGTGTGACCACTGCCCAAGGTAAAAATGGCGGATTCGGCGAAAAGTTATTAGCTAACATGCTTGATATTTTATACAATCAGACCAACCGAATACCGGTTTTCGATGAAATAGATATAAGCCCGAATGCCGACAGCCTTGGTCAAACCCAAGTATCAGTGGCGAAATATCTTTCGCCCAAACTGTTTTTACGTTATTCCAGAAGGGGACTTTCTCAAACAACAGGCGAAACTATTGGAATTGAGTACATGTTCAACAATAACCTTTCTTTTGAAGGAAGACAAGGGACGAAGAACGAGGGCATATCGTTCGACCTGAAACTGAAATATGAATTTTAAATATTCTTGTATATTCTTATTAGTGATTTTGCTGACGGTAGGAGTCGAGGCCAGGAAATTTTCTTATCGGAGACAGATTGTTAAAAGGGTAGAAATCGAAGGGAATCATTATTTTGCCGATAATCAGATAAAACCGCTGATGCTTACCAAGGCTAATCATTGGTATAACCTTTTATCACGCCATCGACTTTCCCGTCTGAATGTGGAAACGGATGAGATATATATCAAAAGGTTTTACAGCCAACGCGGTTATCTATTCACAACGGTTGAGGCTACCGCTGATTATTTTGAAGACGATTCCAGTAATGCCATAGTCAAATTCCATATCGATGAAGGTAAACGCGTATATGTCAATTCCCTAAGCGTAGCGGGCGGCGAGGAATCGATTAATTCTCAATTACCAAAATTGCTTGAAAAAATCATAGTTAACGAACCGGTAAACAACGACGCAGTTGTTGCGGCCGCCCAACGGATTCGGGATTTTTATGCCGATAACGGATATCCTTTGGTTTCTGTGAAATATAATTATGATTATATCGGCGATTCCACGTGGACAGCTGTTGCTTTTCAAATAGCCGAAAGCAGCCTTGTAATTAATGGCAATATTAATATTATTCAGGAGGGGGAATCTCGTTCCAAGCAAAAGGCGATAAGGCGTGAGATGACCATAAAATCGGGAGAACTTTTCAGCCGGGCGAAAAATATCGAAAGTCAGCAGAATCTCTATTCAACCGGGCTATATAAATCGGTTGACCTGAAACGAGTCGGAGACATTCGCAGCAATGGTTCCGATACGGCAATCACCGATCTCGAACTCCGGGTCGTCGGGCGTAAAAATAATTATATAAACTACAGCCTGGGAATTGGGCAACAGCAGTACTTTAATGCGATGTTATCGGTACTGCAATCATCGATCGGTATTGGTACGCGCAATCTTTGGGG
>CAZTNJ010000087.1:0-12822 GCA_964614835.1 uncultured Ignavibacteria bacterium
GCCTCGGTGTCTCTCATTGTCGGCGGTATTGGAATCATGAACATCATGCTGGTTTCCGTGACCGAACGGACTCGCGAAATAGGTCTTAGGATGGCTGTGGGAGCCAAGAGTCGCGATATAATGATTCAGTTTTTAGCCGAATCGATTGTCCTTAGCTTGATTGGTGGACTTATTGGAATACTGCTGGGGGTCTTAAGCGGCAAAATAATTCAGGCGGTGCTACACTGGCCAATCCTGACCTCGGGGCCGGCTATCGCAGTCGCGTTTTTCTTTGCCGGGCTGGTCGGCGTATTTTTTGGTTTTTATCCGGCCCGCAAAGCCTCCTTGCTGGATCCGATTGATGCGTTGAGATATGAATGACTGTGGTTGGCTTTTATTATTTATAAATTTAAGCAGCGAGAATTCTTTTGGTTGATCTATAAAAAGATTTGTTGCTCTCCGGAACCGCTATATTCTATATTTAATTTATATATAGTGATGTTTTTGTTTGAGGCATTTTGATTAAGAAGTATTAAGGAGGAATCATGAAAAAGTGGATTAATCTCGGAATCACTGCGGTCATTATAATTGGCTTAATTGGATGCGCCAATTTCCGCAAAAGAGAACAAGGCGCGTTAATCGGGGCTGCCGCCGGCGGCGCGCTGGGCGGCCTTATTGGCCATGAAGCTGGTAACACCGCTGTTGGCGCTATTCTCGGAGCCGCGGTTGGCGGCGCGGCCGGCGCTTATATCGGCAACTACATGGACAAACAAGCCGACGAAATGAAGGCTGACCTTGAAGGCGCCAAAATCGAACGAGTCGGCGAAGGCATCAAAATCACCTTCGATTCTGGCATCTTATTCGATGTCAACAAATCAAATTTAAGACCACAAGCTATGTCCAACATTCAAAAATTGGCTACGATTTTGAATAAGTACCCCGATACCGAAATCCTGGTCGAAGGACATACCGACAGCACCGGTCCTGAAGAGCACAATATGGATTTGTCTATTAGACGGGCTCAATCGGTTTCCAATTATCTCGCGAGTCTGCAAGTTCTTCAAACGAGAATCCATACTAACGGTTATGGCGAATCTCAACCAATCGCCACTAATGAAACGGCCGAGGGACGACAGTTGAATCGGCGCGTGGAAGTCGCCATTTATGCAAACGAAAAATTGAAGAAGGCAGCCGAAAAGCAGGGCTAATTATAAACGATTTCTGTTTTTTGCGGGCAAACAAGGCTAACCTTGTCCTATCAGACTGTCGACAAAGTGATTTGTTGACAGTCTTTTTTATGCGATATCGATTTTTATCCCATCAGGGTAATAATTATCCCAAATGTCAAAACCCCCGACCCATTTCTACTTCAATAGAAATTCAAAAGCCTGATACACCAGAAACGCCGGCCATACTATCGCTTTCAGGAATCCCAGCACTCCAATCCAAAAACTATCGGCATGACCAATAAAATACACCGCCGCCCCGATAAAGCCCAATCCGTAAACCGCGCCCGCCGGGCCGCTGCCATAATTCTTCCTCATAAAATGCTCCTTTTTAAAATGAATTAATCTGAACTAACCGTCACTCCGATATCCTGACCGAGATGGAATAACCTTTCGATATTCCCATGAATCCGGTATTTCGTCAAGCAGAAAGATTGCTTGAAGATTCGCCACAACCTCGCCGTCACGATTTATATAATTCGATCGAGATACACTCATCTCCATAACCGGTCTTGGTTATGGCACGATAATATTTGCTTGCCCTTTTTGCGGCATATGGGTTATGTTAAACTTGAAAGATGGTCATGTTTTGGCCAAACCATCTGGTATTTTATGCGTATTAAAAATAAAATAAATTCAGTTCAAGGAGGACTACCGTGAAAAAACTTCTGTTTGTAAGCTTAATCGCATTCTTAGCTATCGGCTGCGGCTCTTCCCGCAAAGTATCGCGTATCGATTCGACCACAACCACCGACCTGTCCGGTCAGTGGAACGACACCGACTCCCGTTTGGTGGCGCAAGAAATGGTTTCTGACTGTTTATCGCGACCCTGGATAGACGAGTTTTTGACCAAAGCCGCGGCCAAACCGGTCGTGACCGTTGGGGCAATCCGTAACATGAGCAGCGAACATATCAACACCGAGGTGTTCACTACCGATATCGAACGCGAACTGATTAATTCCGGGCGGGTTAAATTCGTGGCCAGCAAACCCGAACGCCAGGAAATCCGCGACGAACGCCAGGATCAAAAAGACTACGCTTCTCCCGAAACCATAAAACGGATGCGCGAGGAAACCGGCGCCGATTTTATTTTAACCGGCGCGGTTAAAACCATAGTCGACCAAATCGATAACAAGCGGGTGATCTTTTATCAAACCGATTTACAGCTGATTAATATCGAAACCAACGAAAAAGCCTGGATCGGCACCAAGGAAATCAAGAAAGAAATCCGCAAGGGCAGCGCCAAATGGTAAGACCGGTTTCCTGCGAATTGGAATATCTTATAAATTAAACTCGTTCGCGTGGGGGCGTATTGTATACGCCCCGCCAGTCATTTGAAATATCAAAGGAAGGAAATCGGAAAGTGAGTTCCGCGCGTTATGTTGCGTTCTCGATATTAGTATTTTTAACGCTGATTGCCATTGCCGGCTGCAGTTCCACCGCCACGCGTTTCCAATTCTATAAACCGATTACCGCCGAATTTAACGCCGGGCGGTACGATATCGCCGCCGCCAAAATCGATTCGGCCCGCAATCAGAATAAATTCGCCGATAAGGATCGTTTCATATTCCTTCTGGATTCCGGTTTGCTTTATCACTATGCCGAAAAATACGACACTTCCAACGCCCGCTTAACCCGCGCCGAAATGGCTGCCGACGAGCTATACACCAAAAGCGTTTCGCGCGCCGCCGCCTCGCTGCTGCTTAACGACAATGTCCTCGAGTATCCCGGCGAAGACTACGAGATACTCTACACCAACTTGATAAAGGCATTGAATTATATCAAATACGACAGTATCGATCAGGCATTCGTCGAAATCCGGCGCGCCAACGAAAAGCTCGACTTGCTTGAACAAAAATACGCCGGAGCGGCCGACAAATATGTGCTCGGTGAACGATTCAAATCCGATGATAACACAATCAAATACGAAATCGAGAAAGTTCGGTTCAATAACGATGCTTTCGGGCGATACCTGTCGATGCACCTGTATGCCAGCGAGGGTAAATACGATGACGCCCGAATCGACAACGAATATTTAAGCAATGCGTTTTTGACTCAGCCGCATATCTATGATTTTCCACAGCCGCCAACTAAATACGTTTCCGATAGCCTGGCGATTTTGAGCGTCGTTGGCCTGGCCGGATTGGCGCCAATAAAGGAACCTCTCAACTTGCGGCTTCGCACCGATAAACAACTTGATCTGGTGCAAATACTTTATACTGATGGCAACCAGGCCAACACCGAATATGGCCATCTTAATATTCCAATCAGCCAGGATTTTTATTTCAAGTTTTCGCTTCCACGAATTATTGCCCGACCGTCATCTGTTCGCGCGATCCGCGTTTATGCCAACAACGAAATGATAGGCGAACTTCATCTGTTAGAGGATGTAACCGCGGTGGCCCAGGAAACGTTCAAAGCCAAACAATCGCTGATTTATTTCCGTACCATTGCCCGGGCGTTGGCCAAAGGAATTGGCACGCATAAAATCAAATCGATGATTGACGATACTGGCAAATCGGATGACGATAATTCGGAAAAACGCGATAAAAAACCGCGCGATAGCGACCGCGATAGAAACCGGGGTTACAAATCGGATGATTCGAATGATGACGGTGGTAATTTCGGCAAATGGATATTGAAGGCGCTTGTCGATGTCGCCAGCGATATTTCCGAAAACGCCGATTTACGTTGCAGCCAGTTTTTACCCGGCCGAATCTATGTCGGCGATTTCGAACTTAAACCAGGTTTCTACGATCTCAATATCGAATTCCTGGACGCCTCTGGAACCATCTTAAAGCAGGTTGGCGTTCCTCAATATAAGGTATTGCCAAACGGACTAAACCTGGTTGAAGCCGTCGGAATCGAATAGCTATTTAAAGGAGGATTTTATGAAATATGGCGCCCGTAATCAATTGATAGGGAAAGTGACCCAAATTAAGAAAGGGTCGCTGATGTGCCAGGTGAAACTGGAAATCCCCGCCAAATCCAACATGAGTTCCGTGATGACTGTCGATTCACTCAAAGAGATGGGAATCAAAAAAGGAGATAAGGTCAGAATAGTCGTAAAAGCAGTAAATGTGCTTCTAATTAAAGAATAGTTAATTACCTTACGAATCAATCAGATATCAGAGGAGGAGTCATGAAATTTCGTATAAATATTCTTTCGATATTTGTATTAATAACGATTTTAGTATCAGCCGTAAGTTCGTTTGCGGAAGATACCAAGGCCCCTACCCAGGATGAGATGATGGCGGTTTACATGAAATATGCCACGCCCGGTCAAAATCATAAGCTGCTCGAACCGCTTATAGGTTCCTGGAACGTTTTCACGAAATTCCAGATGGGTCCGGACGTGCCGATGGATTCGTCGACAGGCACCAGCGAATGTAAATGGATTCTCGGCGGAAGGTTTGTTTCCGAGGAAGTTACCGGAGATATTGGCGGGATGCCTTTCCATGGTTTGGGCTTGACCGGCTACGACAACTATAAGCAGAAATTTTTCAATATCTGGATGGACGAAATGTCCACCACTTATATGATAAGTACCGGCGCCGTTGATTCATCCGGAAAGATATTTACTCTTACCGGCACCTATGAGGATTACCTGACCGGCGGTAAGGTCAAGCTTTTTAAAATGGTAACCCACATTATTAGCGCAGATAAGCATGTCAATGCAATGTATGATATTGCCCCTGATGGCAAAGAATTATTGACTTTCGAAGCGACCTATACGCGAATAAAGTAAAGATTACGATTTCATATTGTTGATTTAAGGCGGCTTCGCTTAGGCGGAGTCGCCTTTTATGCCCTCACACCTTTCCCCTCTCCCTGTGGGAGAGGGGAGTGTTGCGAAAGCCATAATAGGATTAAGCGTGAATAATGGATATTAAGCGTAGGGGCGGCGTCAGCTCCTTCGGAAATTGCATTCGCCCTTATTGAGTTACGATTCAATTAAATTAATCAATGTTGCGAAATGACATGAAAGATTTACTTTTTCAACAAGCCCGGAGAGGGGTGGGGGAGAGGGAAATCGCGTATCTCTTCATGCACCGCATTGTCCCGCGTAGGGGCGCCGCATGCTGCACCCCTAATGAAATACAGTATTAAAATGATAACCGCGTAGGCGCAAGGCATGCCTTGCCCCTACGAAATCAATCAAACATCGGGATGAAGTTACGTTTATCAGACAGCACCCTGGTGCCCAAAAAGTCCTTATTCCATAACCACAAAAACAACGCATAGAAAGTTTCTCCGGAATATTTTCCCGTTCCGATTGTATTAATTGCAGAACACATATTCAGCCCGGATCGCGAGACGGCCGCCGCGAACAGAAGGGCTAACTGAACCAAACAAAACTATCGTTTGGATGAGGAGGATGTTTTATGAAAAGGATATGGTTATACCTGATGGCGGGGGCTATTGCTGCGATCATCGGGGCCTCTCTAGTTTTTGCCGATTCGACAGGCACGATAAAAGGCTTGGTTTGTGATTCTCAATCTGGATTACCGGTCCCGGGAGCCAGGGTGATGATAGATAACACTCCGATGGGAGCACTGGTCAACCCAGCCGATGGCTCATACGTTATTCTTAATGTCAAACCCGGTACGTACAAGCTAATCTCTGATTGTATCGGCTATAACAAGCTAATTGTTTCCGGAGTAGTAGTTAAAGCAGATTCGACCACCATTGTTTATTTCAAGCTTGTCTCGGAAGCTGTCAAAGACGGTGATATAACGTTACGCGGGGTTCCGCCCACGATTACCAAAAGCGTGAGTACCTGTACTCACATTAGCCGCGCCGAATCAAAATCATTTCCCGTAATGTACATGCAAGGTGTTATTCGACCTCATTCCGGAGTAGTGTCTCAAGGGGGTCCCATTAATATTCGAGGTTCGCGATGCGGGTTTTTAGGTAAGGTTGATGATGGTATTATAATAAAAGATCCGCTGGGCGGCTATGGCGGTATCCGTTATTCTAACCCCGCCGATTTTAATACCGAACAATACAATCGAATTTACGACAACTCGTTTCTCGACCCGCGCGACAATCCGCTATCCACGTTCTCTATCGATGTCGATGCCGCTTCCTATAGCAACGTTCGCCGCTTTATCACCGGCGGGCAGTTGCCGCCCCCCGATGCGGTACGTACCGAGGAACTTATCAACTATTTCAGATATGATTACCCCCAACCCGATGGCGAACTGCCGTTTTCTATCACGACCGATTTATCATCTTGTCCCTGGAATGAACACAACAAGCTGCTGCTGATAGGCCTTCAGGGAAAAAATATCGAAATGCGCAATCTCCCGCCGAACAATCTCGTGTTTCTTATCGATGTGTCTGGCTCTATGATGCCCGAAAACAAATTACCGCTTCTGAAAACAGCTTTCAAGATGCTGGTCAACAACCTCCGCGAACAAGACCGGATCGCGATCGTGGTCTATGCCGGTTCATCGGGACTGGTTCTTCCGACAACCGCCGGAAATCAAAAAGCCACGATTTTAGCCGCGCTTGATAATCTGGAAGCAGGCGGTTGCACCGCCGGAAGCGCAGGAATGAAACAGGCCTATGAAGAAGCCAAAAAGAATTTCGATAAGAACGCCAACAACCGGGTTATCTGGGCCACCGATGGCGATTTCAACGTAGGGCCATCCAGCGATGCCGAAATGATTCGCCTTGTCGAAGAGCGCCGCGACCAGGGGATTTTCTTGACCATGCTGGGGTTTGGCGAAGGTAATCTCAAGGATTCGCGCATGGAACAGATTGCCGACAAGGGCAACGGCAACTACTACTATATCGATTGCATTCAGGAAGCCAACCGCGTATTGGTCGGCCAGCTCGGCGGCACATTGTTCACTATCGCCAAGGATGTTAAACTGCAGATTGAATTCAACCCGGTGCGCGTTCAGGCGTATCGTTTGATTGGCTATGAAAATCGTCTGTTGGCCAATGAGGATTTCAACGATGACAAAAAGGATGCCGGCGAGATGGGCAGCGGCCATTCGGTAACCGCGCTATACGAAATAGTGCCGACGGGGGAGAAGATCGATTTGCCGGATGTGGATGAATTAAAATATCAGAGGCCGGTAAATTCCGAAAACGATAAATATAAAAGCGAATTGCTGACAGTCAAAGTCCGCTATAAAGAACCGAAGGAAAATGTCAGCAAGAAATATGAATTGCCGGTAACCGACCGACGCCAGGAATTCGCCAAGGCCTCGCAGAATTTGCGTTTCGCCGCCGCTATCGCCGAATTTTCCATGCTGCTGCGCGATTCACAGTATAAAGGCGATTTGAAATACAACGATGTTATTGAAATCGCCAAGAAGGCCAAAGGCGAGGATGAAGACGGCTACCGCGGCGAATTCGTGCGTCTGGTGGAATCGTGCCGCGATCTGGCCGGCACCAGCAGCCGCTGATTAAAATGGAATCGCAACCGATTCTTTTGCTTCTTCACTTTTCAGGAACATCTACCTCCATACCTGAAGGCGACCCTCGTAAAAACGGCGGTCGCCTTTTATGCCCTCACACCTTTCCCCTCTCCCTGTGGGAGAGGGGTGGGGGAGAGGGAAATCGCGTACGTCTCCGTCCGTCGTAATATGTCATTCCGGGCTTGACCCGGAATCCAGGATTATATCCTTTGTAGGGGCAACTCGCGAGCCGCCCGAATCCCAGCGTAGAAGCGCAGTATGCTGCGCCCGGCTCGAATATTATTCCGGAATAATCTTCCCTCTCAATTGTACCATCTACAGAACACATTGAGGAGAATACCCGTTTCGGGCCGTATCAGATGGCGGCTATCACGAGTTGATAAAAGAACAGAACCCCGCAGGTAAATATCCGGTTTGAACAGTTGCTATTTATGGCCGTTATGTTGATTGCTATTTTAAGTAGTCCCGTCTATGCCGATTTCACCGGCACAATCACGGGCACTGTTGTTGATAAAGAAACAGGTATCCCGATACCCGGGGCCAAAGTCGCCATAAATGGCGATACTATAATTTACAAATCCAACCTGCACGGTTTATTTGTTATTAATGATCTTCCCGCAAGCAACTTTAATCTAAAAGCTAACTCCATCGGTTACCATGATGCTTGGATTAATGCAATTTCGCTGTCATCCGGGGAAACCCTGAGCATTTTATTTTCAATGATAAGTTCAACTATCCATGGACCTTATGATACGACATCATTTAATCATAATGTCGGAATTATTAAGGGTACTGTAATAGATAAACAAAATAGAGTGCCCATTGGATCAGCGATTATAAGAATTAAAAATAGTAATATTGAAATCGAAACAAAAAATGAAACCGGCGATTATATTATTCGAAATATTCCCCCCGGAAAATATGAATTACAGGTATCTCATCCAGCCTACAAAGACCAATCAAAAATTATTTCTATGAAAGCAAAGATGGTTAAAACATTAAATTTCTATCTCGGTGAAGATAAATAATATCCTATACGACATTTCAATATGTTGTTACCCCTACCCCAGCCACCCCATCACCGCCCTGTTGAACTCATCCGGCTTTTCAATATTCACCATGTGCCCGGCATCCTCGATAATGGTCAAATGCGAATGCGCAATCTGGCGGTTGATATTCTGCGATGCGTCCAGGAACTTACGGTCGTTTCGTCCGGCGATTATCAAAGTCGGCTGGGTTACCTCTTTCAACCTTTCCCGCCAGTTCACCGGCGATGAGGTCGCTGCCCGCGATTGCAGCATCCTGGCCAGATAATCCGGGCTATGTCGCATGAGGATACTCTCCCACAGCTGTCTTAATTTGGGCTGTTTCTCCAGCATATCTTTCACCAATGGCCCGGTGCGCATACCGGTCTTATCGGCCCAGGCGCTCACCCCGCGGCTCCGCAATATTTCGATTTCCTCATCCGCCGATTTCTGCTGATTTGGCGGAGCGGTGCTTTTACCCGCCGATGGCAATATCGATGACACGAATATCAGCCGCGAAATCCTATCCGGTATCGCCAGCGCCAACCGAAACGCCACCGGTCCACTCATCGAAAACCCCACGATAGCGACATCGCGCAAGTCCAGGCTCTTGATAAGCCCCTTGACATCCTCGGCCATCACCGAACCCGACCAGCGCGCTCCGCAGGATGATTGCCCGAAACCGCGAAGGTCAACCGTTATCAATTGATAGCGCGATTCAAACACCGGTTTCTGCAATGACCACATCAGGCTATTGAGCGCGTACCCGTGAAGTAGAATCAGCGGCCGGCCTTTTCCGGAAATATCATAATAGATAGCGGCATCATCGGCATCGTAAAAGGGCACAACTAATCCTCATCTGGTTTGAATAATTTCCCCAGACAATAATTGATATTGCTCCAACTGAATCCGCGCCCCCGCAAAAAATCGGCGATTCGTTGTTTGGCTTTCAAAGTCGGATATTGCTTCACCAGCTTGTATTTCTTTTTCGCCAGCGTCAGCGCCGCTTCTTTTTCGTCGTAGTCGGCCAGTTCCTGTTCGATTGCTTTCTGGGCGATTTCCTCTGAAATGCCTTTAAGTTTGAGTTTCTGTCGGATTAACATCTTACTTTTAGGGCCGCCGATTAGCGCCGTATGTATAAACGAAGCCGCATAGCCGGAATCATCGATTAAGCCGAGCTCTTTGAGATTGGCGATTACTTTGGCTGTCTGTTTGCCGTAGATTTTGGTGAATTTCAGCTTGCGTTCCAATTCTTTTTCGGAGACCCTTCGCCGCGACAGGATATCGAACGCCTTGGATTTCAAAAATAGATATTCCCCCTCGCTCTTAATTTGCTCGATTTCCGGTCTGGTCAGTTCGCGTTCCGGGCGAAGCGCGTACTTTAAGATTAATTCATCGTTGACCACAAACGAGAAGTTATTATCGAGAGTCAAAGTGAACCATCCCTTTTTACGTGGGATTTTTTCGAGCGTGAGAATTTGCGGCATTTATTTGACCATCAGCTTCGTAATTGTTTACGCTGCGCCATGCATATGCTTAATTAAGCCACAGCCCGATTCCAGTCAAGTTTAATAGTTGCGACTAGTCGTAGTCCGATAGCCGCCGGACATGACCTTTCGCAAATTGCAATCCGCGTAGGGGCAAGGCATGCCTTGTCCCCACCCTGAATTTCATCGCATCAGCTTGATGAAATAAATGGGATTCACGAAAATATACCTTCATCTTCAATCTCGTAACGCCTCAAATGACGTCCTAATCGCAATCCCGATTGCCGCTTGACAAATAGGCCGTAATCGGCAATCTTATACCTATGGAAAAAAAGGAACCGCCAAGAAGACCGGCAAGAGGGCTCTACTGGGCTAACCTCTTGCATTTTTATCAACCGCTTGATCAGGACAGGGCTATAGTTGAAAAAGTAGTCAACGAATCGTACCTGCCTGTATTGCGGATGTTTGAACAAATCCCAACCGCCAAAGCTACTATTAACATCTCCGGATGTCTTATCGAGCTGTTGATCCGCACCGGATTCGGCGAAATCGTAACTCGCATGAAAAAGCTGGCTGAATCGGGCCAAATTGAATTTACTGCTACGCCGCGATTTCATCCGTTTTTGCCGTTCACCCACGAGGACGAAATCGATCGCCAAATTGCCGGCAACGATAAAATCGGTAAGCGGTATTTTGGGTTGTATTACGCGCCGCGCGGATTCTATTCGCCAGAACTTGCTTACGAAACTTCAATTGCCAAAGCCGCCGTGCGTCGAAGTTGCCGATGGCTGGCAATCGATGAGATCGCTATCACCGGTAATATCGGCCAGTTGCAGCAGGACAAGCTGTATATGGATAAATCGGCGGGCGGATTATTATTGATTCCACGCGACCGCAGGCTTTCCGAGGCGCTCTCCGATTCGATTTTCAATAAAGACAAGATTAAATCGCCCGCGGATTTTCTGAATCTGGCCGGCAATCATAATCGAAAGTTCATTTTCACGGCCGGCGATGTTGAAAATTTCGGCCATCACAGAAAAGAGCACCATAATATTTTGCGGATGCTTTATAAAGATTCCGGACTGATTTCGGTAACGGTTTCGGAATTAACCAATCATATTCGCACAAAAGAATATTGCAAACCGAAACCCTGCGACTGGATGACCACTCCGGATGATATCAAGAACAAACGCGTCTTTTTCACCTGGAACGATCCCGGCAATAAAATCCACAAGACGCTCTGGGAACTCTACCGCATGGCTTTCGATGAAATCCGCAACTCGGCGCAGTCAGGCGATATCATGCACAACCGTTCCCGCGATATGCTGGGCGCGGCGGTTCCCTCCAGTGCTTTCTTTTTCTCATCCTGTCGCCCCTGGTGGTATGGGGTTCATCCCGAAAACGCCGCCACCGGAATTTGTCTTGCCCTGTTTTCGCTGTTGGCGCCATCGCCGAAAGTAAAAGACAAAGCCTTCAAACTTCGCCAGAATATTTACGACATGGTGGCCGAATTCAATCAGGCGGGGGTAGCCCGCAAGCAGCAGATTGGCTATCTGAAATCGCGCGGGGTGGATATCAAAGAATTTTACGAACGATACAAGGGGTAGTGGATATCCCGCAATTTTAGCCGGCATGATTTGATGTTCTGCCGGTTTTTTTGTCTATATTTTACAATAATTTCCTTGACGAGCCTTTTTAATCTATTATAATTAGGCAAGCAATTGAAGTTACCGCAGCCTGGAAATGCAACAACGTAATATAGGGTGGAATAAATGCGTGCGCGAATAAGCTTAATAACAACAGCGCTAATATTGGCGATGATGGCGGGGGCTTTCGGGCAGGATTGGGGGCCGATGATGGTAATTTCATTTAATATTATCCCGCCACCAGCCGTAATCGGTATTTTCAATCCGACTTATTGCGAATCTGATTCTTTGTTATATTTCGATAATTGTATTCAGCTTGGCCAACCTGACCTAGATGCCCAAATGTATTGTTCTAAACTTGATAGTATCGTAAATGATTATTGGTTTTGGTCTGATCCAATTGTTTTACCAAGCCCCCTTAATATTCCCGGATCTATAAGTATCATGCCATCGATAAATTGGTCTGGTGATACACTTATTTTTTGTTCTAATAGACTTGGTTCGCGAGGCGGAATGGACATATGGATATCAGTAAAATTTAATGGTATATGGAATGAACCAGAAAACTTAGGAGATTCGATTAATACTATTGGCGATGAATTCAAACCCTATTTCTCAAGTCTAAACCAAAAACTATTTTTTGAACGAATGATTAATGGAAATAATACACAAATATGGCAAGCGGATTATATCGATTCGTGGCGAAATGTTATTAGGCTTCCAGATATAATTAATGTATCGGGCACAATAACTAGGGGAACCTATTTCAACACCACCGAAAGCGCACTATATTTTACTAACATAGACCCACAAGCATTGCAGCATAATTTAAAGAAATCTATTTATCTTAACAATGAATGGCAAACACCTCTAACTCTTTCAGATAACATTAACGGATTTTGGATACCTAATTCATGTAATAGAGTAACAACGGAAAATGCTTTTATTAGTCAAAGCGGCCAACTTATGTTCTATAATAAGTGGATTTGGGAAGCAAGTAATTGTATTGATATGTTTAGTTATCT
>CAZTNJ010000088.1:0-898 GCA_964614835.1 uncultured Ignavibacteria bacterium
CGGCTCGATTTACAACACTTCACCCACGCTGCGGCACCAGCTTTTTACTAATTGTAGCCTTGTTCGCGATATTTGTTTTTTCGATTTCCGATACGATATTCGCGATAATAATGGGTCAACAACCGCTTTTATTACAGAGATTCGCGGTACACTTTTCACTCCTGCCGCTAATTGCCGGAGTTTCGTATGAATTGCTAAAGTTGTCGGGCAAAACGCGTAACAATAGGCTTACGAAATTCCTCATTGCGCCGGGGTTATGGCTTCAGACAATCACTACCCGCGAACCCGATGCGAGTCAGTTGGAAGTCGCTTTAACCGCTTTAAAATCCTCTATTGAAGGAACGGATCTCGAACCGAAACCTGTCACGTCTTAAGGTTTTAATATGTCAATTATCGAATTGCTGAAACCGCTTAAAACACGCTTAGATGAGCTAGATCGAAAATTATCCGACCCCCAGGTTATCTCTGACCAAAATGCCTATAAAAGCGCCGCCAAAGAGAGAGCTAAGCTGGTCGCGATAATCAATATGGGAGATGAATATCTCAAAATAATCAAATCAATCGATGATGATGAGCAACTGCTCAAAGAGGATTCCGAAAGCGAATTGGCGGCGATGGCTAAAGAAGAATTAGAATCGCTTCGCCCGCAAAAAGAAAAGCTGGAAAAACAGCTCGAACTAAAACTCCTTCCACAAGATCCTGATGACGACAAAGATGTCATTTTTGAAGTGAGAGCCGGTACCGGCGGCGAAGAGGCGGCTTTGTTCGTGGCGGATTTATTCAGGATGTATTCGCGCTACGCCGAACATCGCGGCTGGAAAATCGATATCCTTAATTCCAATCCGACGGGAATGGGGGGATTCAAAGAAATCAGTTTCTCGGTCGAAGGAACAGACGT
>CAZTNJ010000088.1:908-12675 GCA_964614835.1 uncultured Ignavibacteria bacterium
CGGGGGTTCACCGGGTACAAAGGGTACCGGCCACGGAAGCCTCGGGGAGACTTCACACCTCAGCGGCCTCGGTAGTGGTGTTGCCGGAAGCGGAAGAAGTAGAGCTGAAAATCGATCCGAATGAATTACGGGTGGACGTATTCAGGTCATCGGGGCCAGGCGGGCAATCGGTAAACACCACCGATTCGGCGGTAAGAATCACGCATATTCCCACCAATACCGTGGTTACCTGTCAGGATGAAAAATCGCAGTTGAAAAATAAAGTCAAGGCTATGAAAGTCCTTCGCGCCAGATTGCTCGATAACCTGAAATCGCAGCAGGATGCCAAAATATCCGCAACCCGTAAAACGATGATTGGCTCGGGCGATCGTTCCGAGAAGATTCGCACCTATAATTTTCCGCAAAATCGGGTAACCGACCACCGGATTGGCCTAACACTATATAATCTGGGACAGATTATTGATGGCGACCTGGATGAATTAATCGAGGGGGCCAAGAAATTTATGCTTGAAAATAAAATGAAGATAGCCGAACAGGGCAAAGAAAGGGTAGAGGAAGTTGGCTAAAAACACAATTGTCAGGATTATTATTTCGGCGGTTTTGACTATTGTTCTTCTGGGAGTCTCCCGGAAAATGTCGACTCGTAACCCGCAAGAGGTAATAAGCGAATTCGATGGAATCAAGGCCACTCATACGACAATCACCGAAAGCAAATTGGGTGTGATGCCGGTTGTGACGGTGAATTTAGTCGGAGACCAGGCGGCGCAAGTCGGCGGAGTACTCTATTATTCAGTCGATAAAGGCATCGAGCAGACGTCCATAATGAATCACTCTGATGATATGACGCTGGTGGGAAATCTCCCGGCTGGCGAAATCGGTGAACGATTGGTATATAGAATTGAGCTCACAAAGGACGGCGATTTAAAGGCATCGATGGCCCCGGCCAAAGAGCGGGGATATTTACTCAAATACAAAGGGCCAGTATCGGCTTTCGTGTTGATTCCCCATATCGTATTGATGTTTGCCGGAGTATTTTGCTCGTTTATGGCGCTATTTTATGGTTTCGATTTGATGCTTGGAAAGAAAAAGGTTAAGCAAGCCGCAATCGCAGTATTGTTGTCGTTTTTCTGCGGCTTTATCGGCGGAGTACTTATCGGGATAGAAGTTACGCATGAGGTATTCGGCGGAAGCGGTTGGGGCGGTTGGCCAGTCGGTAATGATGTGACCGATACCAAGACCGAGATATTCCTATTATTCTGGCTGGTCACGATGATTTTTGGCTGGGCTGGCCTTAGCGGAAGAAAGCTAAAGATATCAAATAAAACGTTCGGTGTGATGATAATTATAAGCTTTATCATTACGCTGGCGGCTTTCTTAATTCCACATTCGATTTCGTTATGACAGATATAAATAGGCTGGCCGCCAAAGCGCTGCAAAAGGCGCGTGATTTGGGCGCATCTTACGCCGATTTTCGCTTTGTGGAATCGAAGTCGCAAGGGATAGGATATTCGGATGGCGCTCCGGATAAGGTCGAGGAGTCGAGCGATCGCGGTTTTGGAATCAGAGTTATCGCTGATGGCGCTTGGGGGTATTGCAGTTCGGCGGATCTGGACGAAAAAGAGATTATCAGAGTTGCGCAAAAGGCCGTGGAAATTGCCAGAGCCTCGGCGATTTTACAAAAGAAACCGATAGAATTAGCCAGCAATAGTAGCTATAAAGAAACATACATTTCGCCATATAAAAAAGACCCGTTTATAATCTCGCTTTCCGAGAAATTAGCTTTTCTGGCCCATCTGGATGAACTCCAAGCAAAGAACGCGGAAATTACAGCCCGCGATTGTTTTTTGGATTTTCGTAAAACGATTAAAGTTTTTTACAACAGCGAAGGGGCGTCGATTCATCAGGAATTGATTCACAGCGGCGTTGGCCTAAGCGTGAGCGCGGGATCGGGGCGTAATCGGGCAACGCGTAGCTATCCAGCCAGCGAAGGGGCGTATGAAAGCAAAGGCTACGAACTGCTGGATGATTTCGATTTCGCGGCTGATATTCCTGTTATTTGCGATCAGGCGATCGCGCTGTTACATGCGCCAACTTGTCCTGCCAAGACATGCGATATCGTTTTGGATGCGTCCCATGTGGGATTGGTGATTCACGAATCGATAGGGCATCCGTTAGAGTTAGATAGAGTATTCGGCAGCGAGCGGAATTTTTCGGGCGCCAGTTTCGCGACGCCGGATAACCTGGATGTACTTCAATACGGCTCATCTATTGTAAATGTGACAGAGGATCCGACCGCGCCTTATGGGCTGGGCAGTTTCGGTTTCGACGATGAAGGAGTGAAAGCCGACAAAGTCGATTTGATTAAGAACGGAATCCTGGTTGGATATATATCATCACGAGAAACTGCTGCGAGAATCGGGCGCAAATCGTCCGGTTCGAATATAGCCGAAGGCTGGGGGAACATTCCGATAGTGCGAATGACCAACACCAACCTTCAGGCGGGAAATCAGTCATTCGAACAATTGATTGGTGGTATCGATGACGGGTTGTATCTGCAAACCACCTCATCATGGTCAATTGATGACATGCGACAAAATTTTCAATTCGGTTGCGAAATCGGCTGGCTAATCGAAGGCGGCAAGCTGACAACGATAGTCAAGAGCCCCAGTTATGGCGGAAATACCGTGGCATTCTGGAATTCCTGCGACGGAATCGGTGACAGTTCGCAGTGGCGAATTTGGGGAACGCCCAATTGCGGCAAAGGTCAACCCGGGCAGAATGCGCGCACCGGACAGGGAGCGGCGCCGGCGAGATTCCGCCAGGTGAAGGTGGGTGTGTGATGGGCGAAATTATGGATTTATTCGGGAAATGCCTGAAAAAATCTAAAGCTGAACAAACCGAATTGGTATATGAATCGGAAGAGTTTTACCTCACCCGTTTTGCTGAAAGCGTAATTCATCAGAATATGGGGCGCAAAGATCACACAATCTGGTGCCGCGCGATTAACGGCCAGAAAGTGGGAATCGCGACCGGCAATGAAGTGTCGGAATTATCCATAGATAATCTGATAAAAAGGGCCACCGAAATTTGCTCATATCAACAGGATAATCCGCAGTTTCCGGGACTAATAAAGTCTGAAGTCGCGAATCCGAATCGCGGTTACATAGAAGCGACGGCTAATTGCTCCGCAGAAAATAGGGCAATAGCCGTAAAAAAGATTTCGGATATTGCCGCTAAAGATAATCTGGCGATAAGCGGTATGTATCAAACATCGCAGACAGAATTGGTAGTGGCGAATTCAAAGGGGACCCGTCAGGAGGGAAAAGCGACAGAGGCGAAGATATCGATTACGGCCAGCGATAACAGCGGCCGCGCCGGATTCTCGCAGGCATATTCGCGTGATATCGGCAAAATCGATTTGGGCGAATTGGCCGATCGGGCTGTCGAAAAAGTCCAACGCAATGCTGAACCAGTAACGATTGAACCGGGCAAATACACGGTGATACTCGATCCGGAGGCCGTGGCTGATTTTCTTCTGTTTCTGGGGTTTTTAGGATTTGGCGGCAAGGGATTTTCGAACAAGCGAAGTTTTATGGCTAATAAAATCGGAACGCAAATCATGTCGGATAAAGTAAGCATATCCGAAGATCCCGGTAATCCGGAAATCGGTTATATCAGTTTCGATTTTGAAGGCGTTCCCCGCCAGCGTGTCGACTTAATAAAAAACGGTATCGGTATGGGCGTGGTAAACGATTCGCTTTATGGAAGTTTGAATGGTACAGGCTCGACCGGCAATGCGCTTCGCCCGGGAAATAATTTCGGGCCATACCCGGTGGCCATGGTGATGGAGCCGGGGCATAAAACGCTTGAGCAGATAATCGCGGAATCGGAGAAGTCGATCTGGATTACGCATTTTTGGTACTTGAATTATTTAAACCCGATGATGACATCGGTAACGGGCACTTCCCGCGATGGTACTTTCTTAATCGAAAACGGTAGGCAAATCGCGCCGGTTGTTGATATGAGAATCGCCCAATCGATGTTGGAGGCATTTAATAATGTGGAGGAGGTATCATCGGAACGCAGATTGGTACCCAAGTATGGTTCGCTGATGTATGTACCTGCCCTAAAAATCCGTGATTTCAATTTCGTGCCGAAAGAATAGTATGAGAAAAACGGCTTTAGTTGCTTTCATAATATTAATGGCCTCACAGGCGATAACACAGGCTCAAACTCATAAAGCGGAAGCGCGGATAGGATTGGTTTATTTTCCGACAGGTTCGGTCAAGATGCCGTCTTCAATAGATAAACTCACTTTCTACGATAGTTTCGCCTATAAATTAGGGGCGGCTTATTCGGTTTCCGAATACCTGTCTATAGGTCCCGGAATTGAATATTTGAACAAGAAGGTAAATCCCGATGCGACATTTTCGGCCAAGATAAATGTTGTAAGTATATTAGCTGATGCGAGATTTTCTTACCCAATGACCGATTCGGGGTCAAGCAATTTTGTTCTGGGATTGGGCACCGGTCTTTGCAGGCTGTCCGAAAAAGGGAGCGGATCGGAAAATGGTCCGAGTATCTATGCCACTATTGGATTTGATATCGGTGTGGGAACGAATATGGGGATGGATTTATTGTATCGATATGGGTTTTCCCGGGTCGATCTTGAGAATGTGAGAGAATATCGTTTTGATAGCTGGGCGTTGCAGACAGGTATAAATTACAGGTTCAAACTATGAACAAAAATCGTCGCAGATTCTTGAAAATTTTAGGAGTTATCAGCGCCGGATTATTAGTCGGGCTACCGGGATTTTCTCTGGGTGATAAAGAGGCGGAAGCATCCGCGCCTGAAAAACTTCCGACTATGCTGCCAAGCGGACGGTTTTATTCGCCGCGCGGCGGTTGCACCGAATCGGGAATCGCGCTGCTCGATAAAGGGCCGTGGAGCGATAAGCATTTCGCCAATTTCGCTTAGGGGCATGGCTGATTCAGTCGGCATATTATTGGAAAGCTGTATTAGACAGCTTAATCAAGCCGGTATCGCCGACGCCGAGATATCCGCCCGTTTGATTTTGCAGAATCGTCTCAAAAAAACGCCGGTTCAATTGCAGGTAGCATACGACGAACCGGTTGATGCAGACCTGATATCTCTCATAAAATCAGACATAGCCCGCCGCTCCGAACATTATCCGTTGCAATATATTTTAGGCGAAATCGAATTTTATAATATCAGATTAAAAGTTGATGAACGGGTGTTAATTCCCCGTCCGGAGACCGAAATTTTAGTTGAGCAGGCAATAGAAGCGGCCCAAAAGTTCTCGACCCCGCAGATTCTCGATATCGGAACCGGTTCAGGGAACATCAGTATCGCGCTGGCGACTGAATTGCCGAATGCCAAAATTAAGGCAGTCGATATTTCGGATAAGGCCATTGAATTGGCCAGGCAAAACGCGGTATTGAACGCTGTGAGCGATAGAATCGAGTTTGTAAAAAATGATTGTTTAGATTTGGAATTTTATCGGGGGGCGGGGAAGTTTGATATAGTGGTCAGCAATCCACCGTATGTCGATGAAAGGGATTTTTATAATCTGCAACAGGAAATTAGACTGTATGAGCCCAAAATGGCGCTGGTCTCTGAAAGAGATGTTTTGAAATATTATAAAGTTGTTTCCGCTGGATTATCGAACATCCTGAATCTGAATGGCTTTGTAATAGTGGAGATTGGCCAGGGGCAGCATCATTCGGTGGAGAATATATTGAAAGCGGATAATCCCGAAATTAGAATCAGAGTAGTGGATGATTTGAATTCAATTCCCCGAGTTGTGATTGGCGCATTGTCCTAATAAGTAGTTCGATATATAATTTTATTAAGCATTTATATTTTTCATTTTGAGAATCGGGCAGATTATTCAAAGTAGAAAAACAAATTGACAAAATTGCGAAATTTAATCTAAAATCAAATTGAATTATGAGCGTTAAGATAAAAAAACAAAGCAAACGCTTCGCCAAAAAATTAGAAGAATACAAACTCAAATATTCGGAAAAAATCGCCGAACTAAATAAACTGACGGCGGCGCTAAAGAGCGAATTAAATCCCGAATCGGATGGCGAAGGCGTGTCGGAAAAAACGCTGCGACTTCGCGATACGATTTATCAAGTGGAAACAATCGCGAATGAACTGGCGCAGACACACAAGCTATCGACCGACCGCTTGAGTAAGGACTACGCTTTTTTGGAAAACGATTTTAATCATCTGGAAGAAGATCGGACTTATTTTAAAATCCTTTTCGACTTGATGACGGCGTTCGATAAAGATCAGCATCTGGAAAAGTTGTCGGAAACGGTTATAGACTCGCTGGCGAAAATTTTAGATGCCGAATACGGAGCGCTGGAGTTATTGGACAGCGACGGCAACGTGAAAATCGCCCGCGAATCGAAAAGCGGCAACAACGGTTATATGCTTGCCGAAATGAAAGATAAGGTAGCGCGAACCGCGATCGAAAGCGGTAGCACCGTAATTATGAACAATTTGGCGCTTCGAAGTAACGGCCACAATGGCAAATACGGATCGGTTATCTGCCTGCCTTTAAAATCGGAGCGCAGCGTTTTGGGAATAATGTATTTCGGGGCTTATCGTAAAAATATCGTGATGGACAAAGCGGAGCTTCTGGAGATGATAAGTCAGAAATTTGGGAAGGTTTTAGAAAGCCATTACAAGTTCGGACAAACCGATAAATCATATCAGAAGCTGCTAATAGAGCTTCGGCACAAGTACGATTTTTCGGAGATTATTGGCGAATCGCCCCAGATTGCCGAGGTGATGTCGACTATCGTGATGATTGCCCAGACAGATACGGCCGTGTTAATCGAAGGGGAATCGGGCACCGGCAAGGAAGTTATAGCGCGGGCGATTCATAAAAATAGTCTTCGCAAAGACATGCCTTTTATTCCTATCAACTGCTCGGCTATTCCGGAAACATTGCTCGAATCGGAATTATTTGGCTACGAAAAAGGGGCATTTACCGGAGCTGTGAATCGTAAACCGGGCAAGTTTGAATTAGCCGACGGCGGGACGATACTTTTAGACGAAATAGGGGAGCTCTCGATGACGCTTCAGGTGAAGCTATTACGGTTTCTTCAATCGCACGAGTTCGAACCCTTGGGATCGAATAAGACATTAAAATCGGATGTGCGAATTATCACCGCCACCAAGCGCGATTTGATGAAGATGGTCGATGAAGGGAAATTTCGCGACGATTTATATTATCGAATCAATGTAATAAATCTGAAAATACCCCCATTGCGGCAAAGGATAGGAGATATCCCGCTTCTGGTGAATCATTTCATAGATAAATACGTGGAAAAAAATAATAAAGATATCGATGGGATAAAAGCGGAAGCGTTATTCTGCTTGGAAGAATTCGGATTTCCGGGCAATGTCCGCGAGCTGGAAAACGTAATTGAACGGGCGGTGGTAATGTGCCGCGAAAAGCAATTGGATATCGAGGATTTGCCCGAAAGTATTCGCTGGGGAGGCGGCCACGGCAGCCATCTGATGCCGAAGGATTCTCGTCAGCTTAGATTGGTTAAACGGCGGATTGTTGATGAATCGGTCGGCCCATTGGAGAAGAGTTTTCTGATACGGGCATTGAAGCGGAGCGGGGGAAATATTTCGCAGGCGGCGAGGCTCACCCAGATGCACAGGAAGCAATTTCAACGACTGATAAAGCGCCACAATTTGGACATAGAGCAAGAAATTTCCGAATCGCAAAACTAATCGAAAAACGAGACATATATGTCGCAGGGATGCCTTCTGATTACGCTGGGGGATAGCTAAGATATTAAAAAATGATGCGACAGTTATGTCTCAATATCATATCTTATTGAATTTCAAGCGATTTTGGATGTTTATTGTAATACATTGATAGATAATTGGATACAAATAATAGAGCAACACCGGAAAATTTGGCACGATATTTGCGTAAATATAATGTGAATGTAGATTTTTGAATAAGAATAAGTTAGAGGAATTAACCGGAAAATTAGAATAGCGAAAAAGGCAAAAAAACAGCCTAACAGGCTAAACAATAAATAAACGGCTCTTTTTTTTGATAATGTACTTTTAAGGAGATTAAGACCGCATTCAGAATAAGAAGTAGGCCCTAGTGAAAATGGAGTTCTAACTGGATTCGCTAGTGCAGCAGTCTTTCAAGGTGAAAGGAGGTGACTATGCCAGCTAAGAAGAAACCCGCGAAGAAGACCGCGAAGAAACCGGCCAAGAAGGGCAAGAAGTAACCTTTTGGAATCGATTATTCGTTAAATAAAACTGGTCAAATTGAATTGAAGATTTGATCGGGATGGTTAGTAAGCCGGCGATATGCCGGCTTATTTTTTTATTGAATATTGACGGAGGCTTGATATATTCGAATAATGCGAAAGAGTTTTATTGTCTATCACCTGCCGTTGTTACTCTACGCTATACTGATATTTATTGGTTCATCGCTTCACTCAATTCCCCAAACTTTCCCTTTTTCCATTAAAGATAAATTGCTTCATGCGGCCGAGTATTTCGTTTTGGGTGCATTGTTAACGCGATCGATTATGGCGCTTTTTAATGGCGCTTCGAGGCGGGCATATCTTATCTGGGTTGGATTTATCGGGATATTATACGCGGCCAGCGATGAATTGCATCAGTATTTCGTCCCGGGGCGATCTTGCGATTTTACCGACTGGCTGGCAGATATCGTGGGGCTTGCTTGCGGGGCGGCGATTATCTATATTATTGCCATGCGAAAAAAGAAAACCGGTCAGGCGGACCAACAAATAATAGGTTGAATAATACGGATAATTGTCGATACAATTATAGTGGGAATAAACTGACCGCCTTGATGAAAATTTGATGTGATTCCTAAATTAAAAGATCTGAAAATCAATCTGCCAAAACGCTATTTTTTTTTGTGGATTTGGCTCGGCCATTGTTGAAAGGCATTTATGCAGTCTTTAAAAACAACCTACCGCACGCACACCTGCGGCGAACTTAAAAAAGAGAATATTGGAGAAACCGTAATACTCTGTGGATGGGTCGCCGGATGGCGCAATCTGGGAGGCGTTATATTTATTGATTTACGCGATCGCTGGGGAATCACGCAGGCGACATTCAATCCAGAAAGCTGCCCGGCAGAAACGGTTGAGACTGCCAAAAAATTCCGTTATGAGTTCGTGGTAAGGATAAAGGGCGAAGTTAAGTTAAGGCCGGATAATGCCAGGAATCCGAGGATGGTAACCGGCGAAATTGAAATCGCGGCAATTGAGGCCGATATTTTGAGTAAATCGGAAACGCCGCCATTTCTGGTGGAAGATAAAGTCGATGCCTCGGAGGAGCTTAGATTAGAATATCGCTATCTTGACCTTCGCCGACCGATATTGAAAGATAAAATCCTGTTTCGTCATAAGGTTACTATGGCGGTAAGGGAATATCTTGACAGCCTGGGTTTTGTCGAAATTGAAACGCCTCTTTTAATTCGGTCAACCCCGGAAGGAGCGCGCGATTATGTCGTGCCATCAAGAGAACATCCGGGCAGTTTTTATGCTTTGCCGCAATCGCCGCAGTTATTCAAGCAGATATTGATGATATCAGGATTCGATAGATATTTCCAGATAGCTCGATGCCTTCGCGACGAGGACCTGCGGGCCGACCGCCAGCCGGAACATTCGCAGATCGATATGGAGATGGCTTTCGTAACGATTGATGATATTTTTAGCGTTGTTGAGGGAATGGTAAAGCATGTTTTCACCAAAGTCAAAGGTGTGGAACTGCCGATTCCGTTTCCGCGGTTGTCATACGATGAAGCGATGAGTCGATTCGGATCCGATAAACCGGATATGCGTTTCGGCATGGAGATATGCGATATTTCCGAAATTGTGAAAGAATGCGGTTTCACCGTATTTGAAAGGGCGGTGCAATCGGGAGGCGTTGTTGGCGGAATCGCTTTGAAAGGCGGGGCCTCTTTATCTCGGAAAAACCTGGATGAACTTGGCGAATTGGTTAAGAAAAGTGGAGCCAAAGGGCTAGCGCATGTCGCCTTTACGGCAGGCGAAATCAAATCGCCGCTGAGCAAGTTTATCGGCCCGGAGAAATTCGGCGAAATCAAGTCGATATTGGGCGCTGACGATGGCGATATAATTTTAATGGTTGCCGATAGAAAAACAGTCGCATTGAAAAGCCTGGGAGCCTTAAGGTTGGAATTGGGAAAGCGGTTTAAATTAATCGACGATAGCCAATGGAAATTTTTATGGGTTAATAAATTTCCGCTTTTCGAATATAATCCCGATATCAAACGTTACGATGCCATGCATAATATAGTAACATCGCCCTGCAGCGACGAGGAGCACCTGCTGGATGAAGGATTTACGACCAGCCTGCCTTTGGATAGCGATAATCATCCCTGGGCGAAAATTCACGCTAATCAATACGATCTGGTTTGTAATGGCGTGGAGCTGGCTTCGGGCGGAATTAGAATCCATCGTTCCGAAATGCAGATGAAAATCTTGCAGATATTGGGGATGTCGGAACAACGGGCCGAGAATATGTTCGGATTCCTTCTAAAAGCGTTGCGTTATGGCGCGCCGCCGCACGGAGGAATCGCGCCGGGGCTCGATAGATTAGTAACGCTGATGACTGGCGGCGATTCGATTCGGGACGTTATCGCGTTTCCCAAAACTACAGGCGGCCGTTCGCTTATGGATGGGTCACCGACGCCAATCGATGATGACCAGCTAAAAGAACTGGGATTAAAATTGGACAAAAAACAAAATTAAAGCGAGGCCTAAAGGCGAAGTGACAGAAAAAAAATTACATATCGAGGGAATCGATTTCAGGATTCTATTTGGCCAGCATAATGCTAATTTAAAAATCCTGGAAGATGAATTTCCGATTAAAATCACGGCTCGCGGCGATTGGGTGCAGTTGGAGGGCGAGCAAAAAGATGTTAACGCGGTTGCCAAAGTAATCGAGGATATATTCAATCATGTGAAAGCAACCGGGGAACTGACCGACAGGTATATTTTATATTCTATCGCGATGGTAAAAGAAAACGGGTCTGGCCCCAACGATGAGATACTCGGCGCCGAGCCGATGGTTATTTCGCTGACAACGCATCAAGCAATAAAAGCGAAAACTATCGGGCAAAAGAATTATGTCAATTGTATCGATAAGAACGATTTGGTATTCGCGATCGGGCCGGCCGGCACCGGCAAGACTTATCTGGCAGTCGCCAAGGCAGTAATGGCCTTCAAACAGAAACTGGTGAATCGAATTATATTGACGAGGCCGGCGGTGGAAGCGGGCGAATCGCTAGGTTTCCTGCCGGGGGATATTAGGGCCAAAGTCGATCCGTATTTAAGACCGCTCTACGATGCGCTTCACGATATGATAGAGGCAGAGAAAATCAAACGCTTGATGGAACTGGGTATAATCGAAATCGCTCCGCTGGCATTCATGCGCGGCCGGACGCTGAATAGCGCGTTCGTAATTCTGGATGAAGCCCAGAATACTTCTCATGGTCAGATGAAAATGTTTTTAACAAGGATGGGGCTCGGTTCTAAGGCGATTGTTACCGGCGATATTACTCAAATAGATTTAGAAGATCGCAATAAATCGGGTTTGTTGCGAGTAAAAAAGATTATCGGCGGCGTAAAAGGAATCGCGTTTGTCGAACTAAGCGAAAAAGATGTGGTGCGGCATCGGCTGGTATTGGATATAATC
>CAZTNJ010000089.1:0-12670 GCA_964614835.1 uncultured Ignavibacteria bacterium
GTAATGTCGGTGTTTTTTATTGACATGTTCCCTCTCTCTATGCCGAGGTTATAACCTGGGTTATTTTTTCGGCAATCGTTTCGGGGGTAAACGGCTTGACTATATAATTGTTCACGCCGGCTTTTATCGCCTGCATGATATCTTCTTTAACTGAACGGGTGGTTACCATAAGAATAGGCAACGCTTTCAATTCCGGGTCAGACCTGACGGTCGTAACGAAAGTTAAACCGTCCATTTCGGGCATATTCCAGTCGGTTATGATAAAATCGAATTTGTCGGTTTTCAATTTGGCCAGGGCGTCTTTGCCGTCGCTGGCTTCCGCCACATCTTCATAACCGGCCCGCTTCAGGGTATTCACGATAATTCGCCTCATTGTCGGGGAATCATCGACCGCTAATATTTTTAGATCAGGCAATTCAATCCTCCTTTAAACAGGTTGTTTCGCCTTAAGGTATTTGCCGACTTCCGCAAGCAATACATCCGGCTTAAAAGGTTTTATTAAGTATGAGGACGCACCCGCCTGTTTTCCGCGGTTGATATCCTCTTCGTTTTCTTCCGATGACAATATTATTATCGGCGTTTCCCGATATTTATCGTTGGCTTTTAGAGTCCTTATCAATTCATAACCGTCAATATTCGGCATATTCAGGTCGGTAATAACTAAATCCACGTTAGCATCGGTATTGGATAATTTCTCCAGGGGATACATGGCGTAGCAGGGGGTTAATAATTTTAATCCGCCGGCCCGAAGGGTAAACGATACGAACTTTGTGACAGTCGGTGAGTCGTCTACCGCCATAATGATATTTTCAGCCATACTATCTCCTTGCTTTATTCTTTCTGGTAGACAAGCCCATTTTTAAGGTAAACCAATTTGAACGCTTTGCTTATTCCATGAAGTGATTCGGCATGGCCGATAAAATAATAACCACCCTTAACCAGGCTTGAGTAAAATGCTTTAACGACTTTCTTTTTAGCTTCTTCGGAAAAATATATTGTCACATTACGACAGAACACTATATCCATATCTTTCATCAACGATGTTTTGGCCTGGTCAAGCAAATTGATCTGGGAAAATCTGATCGGCTTTTTGACATTATCGTTGATATGATAAATGTTTCCCTTTTTTGTGAAGTATTTGTCGATATAATGCTGCGGCGTCGTTCTTAAGGTAAGTTCGTGATAAATCCCTTTTCGAGCCGCCTGGAGGACGCTTTCGGCGATGTCGTTTGCGATAATTTCGATATTATACCGGGCATAATCCGGTATTTTTTCCATCAGCATCATCGACAACGTGTAGGGCTCTTCCCCGGTCGAACAACCGGCGCTCCAGATTCGTAAATTTCGGTTATTGGTGGCCGCTTTACCTTTTAGGATTATGGGCAAGACCTCATCCGAGAACGCCTGTAATTGCGGCATATTCCTGAAAAAGGATGTCTCGTTGGTTGTTAACAGATTGACCAGAGCATTAAATTCGTTTCCGCTCGTATCATACTTGACCATATAAAAATAATCTTTGTAGCCTTTGATACCAAGCTGCGACATCCGATTTGCCAATCTGTTTTTTACCAGATATATCTTATTTTCGGCAAAAAACATCCCGGTTTTTTCATGGATGAATTCCCGGAAAAGCACAAAATCCTCGAGCTTTAGTTCTTGCTGCTCCAGCGCTCCCACATTTATCTTGGGTATGGCGCTAACCGGTGGTGTATTGGCCGTTAAATTTTGGCTGGGAGTGTTTACTAAACTCATATTGTTCAATCCGTAGGCTCGGCGATATTCCCGCTCGTTACTTATTCAAATCAAGAACTTAATATTTAATCGGCGACATGACGCCGATACTCGACAATTCTTGATTTTCCTGTATCACTTTGAAACCTCGGTGTCGTTATCCCTGTTGTTTGTTTTACTGTGATTTTTAACGTAATTGGCGCAGACTCTGTTAGAGTATTCTACGGCCGCCCGTCTGGCTACATCTTCCAGCATCGATATTTTAAACGGCTTGATTAAGTATTCAAACGCGCCTAATTTTATCGATTCGATAGCGCTGTCGATGGATGGAAAAGCGGTCATCAGAATCATCGGGACATGCGGTTTCTTCTCGGCGATAATTTCCATGACTTCCAAACCGCTTTTTTCCGGCATCTTGAGATCGAGCAGGGCAACCTGGAAATCAATCTTGTCTATCAACTCTACGGCTTGACGGCCGTTTTCGGCTAAATGAACCGCGTAACCCTTAGTACCGAGAAAATCATACAATAAATCTCTTATCAGAAGCTCATCATCGACTACAAGTATATTAATCTTATCTGGCTGCATCTTTAGCTCCCAGTACCTCTAAGGCGGCCTGTTTTACGTCATCGATATCCGATTGGGTCAGCGATTTTAATCCATCCTTGGCGATAGCGCTGTGGCTTTTTGCCAGCATGCCAATTATCGCCATCTGCACAAACGGCGCCTGCTGATGGGCGATTTCGACAATCTTTTCCAGACAGCCTTCGTCACCGATTGAGGCCAGGGCGTTGATAGCATAAAACCTGACCCACATATCGTTATCGTCCAGAAGTAATTGAATTTTCTCTGAAGCCTTATCCGGCGATACTTGTAGGTAGGCATCGACCACGGCTTTACGCACTTCAGGATTTTCATCGGTTAATAAGTATGGCAGGTTTTCCTCAAGACGGGGGTCGCCGATTTTGGCCAAACCCGCAATCGCGAAACGTCTTACTTCCGCTTCATCATTATTCAAAGCGCCAACCAGTACATCGGCGGCGTCATGCTCGCCTATCCAACTTAAGGCGCGTACAGCCATGATACGCTTATCTATATCAGCCGACTCCATGTCTTTTTTAAATAGGTTGATTGTAGTCGAGCCACTAATTAAAATGAGAGCCGCTAAACAGGCCTCACGGACATCGTCATATTCATCATTAAGATGATTGTATATTTTTTCAACTACCGTTTGGTCCCCTATCAATCCAAGCGATTGCAACGCCCGGGCTCTTACGTGTCCCACTTCGTCATCGATAAGGCGCAATAGCGTTTTAACCGCTTTGGGATCGCCGTACTTGGCCAACGCGCTGGCGCAGGCCAATCGCACTTCTGGGTCGCTCGATTTGGCTTCTTCAACGATAACATCCAGCAACTCCGACGATTTCAGGAAAGCGGAAACCTCAAGCAAGTACTTTTGAGTTAACGAATCGCCTTTTTTAATCCCTTCTATGATTTGCTTCAATCCGGAGTCACCGTTTACTCGGAGTGCCCCGCAAGCCAGGTCGACAATTTCCTGTACCGGATCGGTCAGGGCGGCGATTAAAGCGGAAACGACATTTTCGCCATTCCAGAACGCGAGTTCTTTGATAATCGCGGCCCGCACGGTTGCGTCGTCGCTGCCGGCGGCCTCTAATAAGTAATCAACGAACTTTCCCGATGATGCCTTGGCGAGTTTCTGACGGTCTCCCGCAACCGCTAATTTAAGTATCGTGCTTAAAACTGCGTTGCGAAGGGATACATTTTCAACGCTTAAAAGACTGAACAATTTATCCAGCGCTTCTTCTGTGCTTATCTGTCCTACCGCTTCAACGGCCGCGAAAGCAATCACTACATTTTGTGACTGTAGTTTCTCGTAAAGAATCGGCAATGCCCTATTAGAACCGATCCTTCCCAGCGCTTCAATTACCTGAATCTCCGAAAAAGGATGTTTTTTTAGACATTCTATCAGCGGAACGACAGAGTCTTCATATTTTACTCTGCCCAGAGCTTCGGCCGCCGAGCAAATGACATTTTCATTCGGATCATTTAACAGTTTACAGAGCGTCGGCCCGAATACAGGCGAACCGATAAGCGCCATAATATCGACAACAAATTTGCGTACATCGCTGTCCGAGGAATTGGCTTCATGTAAAAGCGCGCGCTCCGCGACCGGCCCCATTTTAACCAAAATTTCGGCGGCCAGATTACGGATTGTGATATCATCATCATAAAGATACGAACACAATTCGGTCGCGTTTTCGGGCGTTCCATTTGAAGACAGTTCATCGGCCGCCTCTTCCCGAATCGATCTATCCGGATTTTTAAGATCAAGCACCAATTGCGATATTTTGGAAGGCGCCAGATGGCTTTTGGCCGTGGTGGCTATGGCGGTCATAAAATACCCCTTCTGTTAGAAATTGGCCAACGCTTTCTTTTCATCCGGAAAAATCTCAAAAATATTCGATAGCTGCGTGATATCGAATATTTCTTTTACATAGGGGGCTAGATTAGTCAACCGCATTGATCCCTGGTTGTTCCGGACTTCTTTAAGCACGGATACCAATGCCCCCAATCCGGAACTATTTATGAAATCTACCTTATCGAGATTCAATACCATTTTCTTTGAATCGCGATTCAAAACATCTTTCGAAGTTTCTTTCAACAGAGATGCGCTCGTAAGATCCAATCTGCCCTCAAGGCAAAGGATAGCGACATCGCCCTCTATCCGTTTTTGTATTTCCATATCTCCTCCTATTCTCTGGTATTTGTTATCATCTTAGCCTTAGGTAATTCAATTTCAATGAAAACCCCGAATTTCGATTCGGACATTTTCTTGAAATAGACATTATCACATAACTTTCGAACAATGGCTAACCCCCTCCCCGATTCCGCGTAAAGCGATATTGCCTCTATTTTCCTGTTGTTTATATCGGCAGGTCCCCTGCCTTCGTTTATAATCGAGGCTATAAAACGGTCAGGAGTGAAACATACTTCTATATCAATGCTTGAGTTGGGACGCATTCTATTGCTATACAGGTAGGCATTACCATAAATTTCGGAAAGCACGGTCCTGATATGGTATTGCTTTTGAATATCGGATGTCGCCGCCCGGGCAAGCGCCGTAAATATCTCCTCCGCCACGGATAGATTAAAAGCGGTGTTGGCAAGCGACATCTTGATTGTATCGCTCATTTCAACACCTCGATCATCATCATTGTGGTATCATCTACGCGTCCAGCATCATACGAGTATGCTTTAAGCAAGTTTTTTAAGTTACCAAGAAGCTCCACCCACGGCATATTGATATTCTCGCGTAAAAAACTTTCCACATTATCCATGCCCAACATTTGGCCCTTCTCGTTAACACACTCAAACAGACCATCCGTGAACAAAATAATTTTATCGCCCGCCACCAATTCTATTTTACCTTCCATATAATTGGCCTCAGGAAACTGCCCCAAAAACAATCCGCCGGCGGTCAATCTGGTTATCTGATTACCCCTGAATAATAACCCTGGCGGATGACCGCCGTTTGAGTATGTAAGAATTCGGGAATTCATATCGGCCATAGCGAAAAACATAGTTACGAAAATGCTGTTCATTCGTGACACATCACGACAAAGACTGGCATTAATTTTAGCGGCCAATTTCGCCGGCGATTGGATATTTTCGGCCGCCAAACGAATATAGGCTTGAACGGAAGCCATAATCAGCGCCGCGGGAATTCCCTTATTTGAGACATCCGCAACTACCGCCAGATATTTGCCGGGTTGCACTTCAATTATATCGTAGAAATCTCCTCCGACCTGGGCGGCTTGGGCATTGTATGTATGAACCTGTAATCCGTCGAAACGAAGTTCCTTTTCAGGCATCAGCATATTCTGAACCTGGCTGGCCATTTCCAATTCGCTTTCGTACTTTTGTTTCTGAAGCGCTTCGCTATGAAGATCGGCGTTGGCAATGGCGACTGCCGCGAAACTGCCCAGCGTTTCCAGAGCAAATTTGTCATCTTCGTTGAATGTGTCTTCACCCTCTTTGTTCGCGATGGCAATTGCCCCAATAATTTTATCCTGGGTTTTTAGAGCGATACCGACAAATGAATTCAACCTTGTGGATATCGAACCCTGGTTTTTAGTAAATTCGATATCAGTGCCGTTCATGATAATCGACTTACCCGTACGCCGGATAAATTGACAGGCATCCTCTCCTTCAGGCGTCATTAGCTTGGCCATGACTTCGCGATACAATCCCCAGCTTACCGATTTCTCCTGACCATCACGATCGAACAAAATCACCAGGCCAACTTCGCCTTTTGCCAAACTCAAGGCCGTTTCTACGATCATAGGCAGCAATAAATCAAGATTGAGCACGGATGTTATTACCGCGCCCATTCGCGAAAGGTCGATAATTTTATTGATCTGGTCTTCCAGCTTATCTTCGAGAAGCGAGAGTTTTGATTCTAATACTTCCCCAAGCTGAAGGATACTATTCAGGTCTTCGCTCATAATTTCCCATTTGTTGCAATTTGTATTGTAGTAATCGGAGAAATCCTGACCGAGTTAATAATTACAACCTGATGTATTTCAAACTGAATCAAGATATTGAATTATCAATTCAGATTTAATTTTAATGTATCATTTAGTATCTGTTTAATGGTTTTCAGAAAAACCGGCTTTTGATATATCCTTTCAATATTAAGTATTTTCTGGCAATCCTTCATGTGCTGGTCAAAATAGCCGGATATAAGAGCCACCGGGATTTCGGGGTAATCGTTTTTGATAAACTGCACCATATCGAAACCGTTCTTGCCCGGCATTAATACGTCGCTAATCACCAATTCGAATAAATCGGGCTTGAAAATAACCAAAGCGGCCTCGACACTGTTTACCACAACCGTGGAAAATCCCATATGTTCAAGGTAGGCGCTTATCTGATTGGCGACCTCGGGCTGATCGTCGACTACAAGTATTTTTTTTGAATCAAGCGTCATAGGAATATAAAATCACCTGAATATTAATTCGGCATTTATAAACAGGATATTAGCTAAATATGCAAAAATCTTAGAGGAAAACAGGCGTCTGGAAAAAGAGAAGCTCCTTATTTAACCTGGAGCAAGGGCAGATTCTATAATCTTCTTTACCGTTTTCAGGAAAACAGGTTTTCGATATATCTCATCTATGTTGAATAGCCGCTGCAAATCCATCATTTGCTTGTCGAAATACCCCGAAATCAAGGCAACCGGAATTTGCGGATGTTCATTCTTGATGAATCGAACCAGGTCAAAGCCATTCTTGCCCGGCATGATAACATCACTGATAATAAGCCCATACAAGTTTGGGTCGAAATTTGCCAGGGCCTCTTCAACGCTATTGACGACAATCGGCATATAACCAAGCGCCCGAATATAGGATGCTATCTGATTAGCCACCTCCGGCTGATCATCCACAACGAGTATTTTCTTGGAATATTGCATAAGCGCGCAAGATAGCGCATTATTATATTCGGCAAAAAAATGCTCAAATTTAACCTGTTCTAATGATAAATTGTCTGATTTAATTACTGCCGGAAGCCGGAATCGAACCGGCACGAATGTTGTCATTCGAGGGATTTTAAGTCCCTTGCGTCTACCAATTCCGCCATTCCGGCATTGTGAATGGCTAAGAGGCGGCTTCCGGATTCGAACCGGAGAATAGAGGTTTTGCAGACCTCCGCCTTACCCCTTGGCTAAGCCGCCTTTGCTTGTCCAGGCCAGATTTCATATCCTTATCGGTCAAAAATCCCGGCCAATCCAAGCATTTTAATATAGACTTGCTCCGAAAAAGTGTCAAGGTAAAAACCTACAATTATCAAATTTGAAAGATTATCGGATAATATTTTATCCTGGTCATCGCCATATTTATTGAGCCAATATGCCTTATATCATCTAAAATCGAAAAATCACCCCAACTCCTAAAGCGATTGGGTCGATTTTCAACTTGGCGAATCGTTCCCCTGCTATTTTTATCTCGGTATTAAGCGTATTCCAGCGTAAATCGGCGTTTATGGCCGCCCTTTCGTTTACGTCATAATCGAACCCAAGTTGAATCGCCGGCCCCAGATGGGGTGCAATATCAAGGCTGTCTAAAACGCCGCTTTTTTCCCAGGCCAAGGTCAGGTTCGCGCCAATCCCGAAATAAGGATGAAATCGGCCTGAACTCGACGGGCAATACTGCACTGTCACCGTTACCGGCGCCATCTCAATTGAACCCAATCGTTCGGCCGGATCGGGAGTCCTTTCCCTATCGATTTCTCGGGATTCCGTTCGCAGGCTTAATTCGGCAGCCAGAACCCGTCCTAATTGACGTTTCACGCCGGCTTCAATCGCTAAACCGCTATATGCCTTAAACCCCACGGGCTCCGATTCATCCGAATTGCCAGACAAAACAAGACGTGATTTAAATTGCCAATCTCCGCGGGCAGTGATAGAATTCTGGGCATAAACTGAACTTACGTCAATTAAAATAAAGCAAACCCAAACTGGCAAAATCCAATACCCGATAATTTTTAAAATTGTTTGTGCAATCAAAGTCGCGATTCGCGGTTCATCAACTTTCATGATATACATCCTCCAGTTCCATTATAATTCCCCACCTGAACCACATATTCATACCCGCATAGAAAATATAATTTCTTAGAATATTAAAAAACAAAAGAAAACGCCCCATCGCGGTAAATCAATTCAAATTACGGCTTTAATCCTCTGACTTTCATTACATCCGCCTTACTGCGAAATCGCGCCAGGTACCGGTTCCCCCCTGTCCTTTGCAGGAAACGCTTTTGCCTTCGATTATCGGATGCAATGTAATCAGCCCAAATCCAACAAACAAGTTCTCGATTTTTACCGGGATGTTAATGGCCTCGTAAATAAGCTTATCACCTATAAAAAATCCCGCATGATTATTTTTTTGATTATAGACAATCAAGCAATCAAGAAAATCTGCCGGGCTGGTTGGATAATCGATATTGACAACTTTCGTGAATGCCTGCTTCTCCTCTACCAATCCCGGAATAAACAGCCTTTCGTAAATGGCCCAAATCTGAGTTCCGTTCGACACGATATCGAACACCATCCCAGTTGAAAAATCCAGTACGTTAAACGCGCAAAAACCGTCCCGAAAATCATTTAAATTACCGCCCCTGATACTGGCTTTCATTTTACACGAAAAGGCCACAACACCTTCAGTACCAGGCCGATAACCATCTTTAGTTAAATACAGTTGCTTGGGGTTATCAAATATTTGAACCTGATCATGAGCATGGCTGAATTTCGGGATATCGATAGTAATATCATTATCGCCCAGCGCGATTTGGGCGTTTGTGTCTTCGTACATGAAATGCTTGCCATCTCCCAATGGGATTCCGGCGATATGCCAGCTTTTATCATTTAGCTTGTTGCCATGCGCGATGTCGATTTTTGCCACGGTGGACTTTGATAAAAATTCACGAATATCCAATGCCTTATTCCTCCTTTTGGATTAACCACCATGAAAACTAACAAAGATGAAGTCGGGTTGCCGATTAATCAAAAACCGTGCTTATAAATAGATATTGCGCACCAAATAAAATAGCGAAATCAAACTGCCCGACCAAACCGATAAAAAAAGGGGCAAGGCATGCCTTACCCCTTCGCGAGTGCTATTACATCAAACTAATTTATTTCAATTTCCCAGCTAACGCCACAAACGGCTCAATATCCGCCAGCACTCGATTCACCGAATCACGCCAGAAATCTTCTTTTGTCAAATCTACCCCCAGATGTTTTTTGGCCACTTCCTCGGTAAACATGCTGCCGGTATCGGCCAGAAGATTGCGATAATTCCCGGCGAACGATGGGCCATCTTTCAGCGCCCTATCGTAAATACCGTTCGCGAATAAAAATCCGAACGTGTAGGGGAAATTATAGAACGGGGTTCCCGAAATGAAGAAATGCAGTTTCGATGCCCAAAACAGCGGATGCCACCCTTCCCCTTCGATTGTGCCGACATAGGCTTCTTTTTGGGCGTTGGTCATCAATTCATCAAGGCGGCTACGCGGCACAAATCCATTCTTGCGTTCGGCATAGAAGGTCTCGTCGAAAATGAACCGCGCCCGGATATTGCACATCATGATATAAGCATTGGCGATTTTCTGATCCAACAGCATCAGCTTTTCCTGCGGATCGCTGGCCGCTTCCATAGCCGCGTCGGTTACCGCCAGTTCGTTAAAAGTCGAGGCCGTTTCCGCCAGCGTCATCGGATAACGTGATACAAACGATGGCTTATCATTGAGCACGAAACTGTGATATGCGTGACCTAATTCATGCGCTAAAGTCGACAACCCACCGAACGTCCCGGTAAATGTCATGAATATTCGGCTTTCTTTGCTAAGCGGGAATCCTGTGCAGAAGCCGCCGGCGGCTTTTCCAGGGCGATCTTCCGCTTCCACCCACCTTCTATCGAGCGCGCGGCGTGAGAATTCGCCTATTTCCGGTGATAGCTTGGCGATATGTTTGACAATAAAATCGCCAGCTTCTTTGTAGCTGAATTTCATGCTTGTTTTACCGACCGGGGCGGTTTGGTCATACCACTTAAACTGGTCTATCCCCAGGATATTTTTCTTGGCGGATATATATTTTTGTAACCTTGGCGATTCTTTGGCGATTACGCCCCACATCGCGTCGAGAGTTTCCCGCTTAAGTCGGGCATTCCGAAGCGCCTCATATAAAGGCGATTCCCAGCCGCGATTCTTATAAAGGGCAAGTCTAAACCCTGCCAGCGAATTCAGAGTCATGGCTGCCAGTTCGGCGCGTGATTGCCAGGCAGCCGTCATTTTATCAAAAGCCTGTTGACGAATTTTTCTATCAGGAAGGTCCATCTTGGCGGCCACTTGACCTAATGAGATTGTCTTGGTTTGGCCGTTTTCTTCGAAATCAACCCGAAGGTCACCGGCCATCTTATCATAGATACGGTTCCAGGCATGGAAACCATCGACCGCCAGGCTTAGCGCTAAACGTTCTAATTCAGGAGCCATTTTCGCCTTGGCTTTGTCTCTCATCTCATCGAGATAAAACCGTATACTGTCCAATTTGGCCGCGCTTATAAAAGCAGCCCATTCGGAATCTGATAATTTTAACGCGTAATCTTCCAAGCGGGTCATCAGCTGTTGCCACTCCGCTGAATACCCATCGATTTCCGAATCCAGCCGATGACCTTCCTCATCATTTACATTATCGCTGATTACACATCCAATAAATGAACTCGATTGCCGCACATCATCATAGATATTCTGCATATCCAGGACGAACTTGCCCCACCCGGCATGATCAGTTAATGCCAATCCCCCTACCAGCGTTTTAGCACTTTCAAGTTTTACCTTAAGATTCTGCAGGAACTTCTTTAGTTCTGGCGACTTGGAACCGCCAGGAAATATCGAATCAAGATCCCAGCGTTGTGAATTGTCTGAAACTACCATATCTATCCTTTCAAAATTATTGTTTGCTCAAACCAGCATACGCAAAAATCGGTCAAATATATAATATGAATATCGATAGTTGGGAACAAGTGGAATATTGCCAATAATACAATTGCCTAACCCTATCACTTTTACGCCCTGCCACCAATAAAAAAAGCGGGAAACGGGGCTCGAACCCGCGACCCCAACCTTGGCAAGGTTGTGCTCTAGCCAACTGAGCTATTCCCGCAGGCGGTATCCAATATATCTTATCGAAAACCGGTGTCAAGTTAAAAAATGTAAAATTCGATATCTTGCCTGATTTTCAATAAATTTACTTTACATAATCCATAAAATATGAAATAAAAACGCCGGATAGCTGTATAAAATGATAATATAAGCATTTCCAAGGAGGTTTCATGCATCGGCCAATTAACATGATTATTATTCTGGCCGCTTTTCTGGCGGTCGTGGGATGCGGTCAAAAACCAACTGATATTACTTACACCACCAGCTCTTCCCTGGCCCGGCAGTACTATATTCAAGGCCAGGACAAAGCCGATAATTTCTTCTTCGCCGAAGCGCGCGATCTATTCGCCAAAGCCGTTGAGGCTGACCCAAATTTCGCGATGGCGTATTACCAATGGGCTCTGGTCGCGACCAATACCAAAGATTTCCTGGAACGCCTTAATAAGGCAGTTGAGTTATCTGATAAAATCCCGGAAGTCGAAAAGCTTGTTATTTCAAGCCTTAAAGCCCAAACCGACAATGATTTTCCCAAAGCTTGGGATTATCTGAATCAAGCGGTTAAAACATATCCTAATGGAAAACGTCTTCATTTTATGATGGGTAATTACTATTTCGGCCAGCAGGATAACGCCAGCGCCGAAAAAGAATATCGCCAGGTAATCGCTATCGACCCGCAATTCGCTCCGCCTTACAACATACTTGCCTATATTCTGTCTAATTTTAATCGCTACGACGAATCTCTTGAGCTTCTGCAGAAATATGCCGAACTCCGGCCGAATGATCCTAATCCGCACGACTCGATGGGTGAAATTCTTCTGTATCAAGGAAAGCACGACGCGTCCATAGAAGAATATGGCAAATCGCTGAGTCTCGATTCGACTTTTGTGATTTCATTGGCGGGCCTTGGACATAATCACGTATTCATGGGCGATTTCGTAGGCGGGCGCGCCATGTACGACCAAATCAAAACTCGCGCCGCCAGCACGGCCGATACGAACACCTCGACGTTCTGGACGGCCACCTCCTACTGCCATGAAGGTAAATTCGATCAGGCTGTTAATATGCTCGAAGACCAAATCGCCTTTGATCGGGCTCACAATGATAAATATATGCAAGCCGTAATCTGGGGACAGATAGGCGAAATCCATCGCGAAACCGGCGATCCGCGCAAGGCTATCGAAGCTGTCGCCAATGAAAGACG
>CAZTNJ010000090.1:0-9133 GCA_964614835.1 uncultured Ignavibacteria bacterium
GGCGCGTGAGTGCGAACGATTATCTACGCCCGATTTTCTCCTTATCGCCGGAATAGAGTTTCGCTGTCACGATAATATCGATATTCTGGGATATGGGGTAACCAGAACATTGGATTCCGATGACCCGGCTACGATAATAAAGCATATTCAAGCTAATGGTGGCGTAGCCGTGTTCGCCCACCCTACCGTGCGTAATTATCCGATCGATAAAGACTGGGTAGTACTTCTGGATGGCGCCGAAATCTGGAATCGTCAGGAGGGAAAATATTTACCGCAGGTAGTATCGATGCGGCGGTATATTCAATTCAATGATTGGAAACCTGGACTGTTAGCTTTTTGCGGCCTGGATTTTCATCGTAAATCAAGTTATTATCCATTTACAACAATAGTAGGAACTGAATATAATAAAAGGGGAGAAATTTTGGAGGCGCTTCGAAAAGGGGATTTCTATGGCGAAAGCCCTTATTTAAATATTGGTTCTGACGGTAAAATCAACTGGTTAAAGCGATATACTATATATTTTCTTAGTACTATCTTAAACATAATCAGGAATACGAGGGAATCCTTCAGCCAATGAGTAAGCCTTATAACATATTACTCTTGAATGAAACGAGCGGTCCCGGCGGCGCCGAGAGTGTGATATTCAATATCGTTAGTAATTTGGATTATAACAGATTTGTTCCGAAGGTCGTTTTGTTTAATGATGGATGGTTTGTGAATCATCTTACCGAAAACGGTATATCGGCGGAGGTTATCCCCAGCAAAAGGTCGTGGGATATTTCGTTCCTTCGAAATATCATGAGATACTGCAGGAAAAATAAAATCGATTTAATCCACGCCCATCTTCCCGGGGCTAATTTTTACGGAAGCCTGGCTGCGAGAATGCTTGGCATTCCAGCAATCTGTACGTTTCATAACGAAATTTTAATTCCCGGCTTTGTGGAACGTTTCACCGCCATCAAATATTTTGTCATGCGACACTGTGCCGCCAAACTGGTTATGGTGGCAAAATATATGCAGGCGGACTATCTTAAAAAAGCCAAGTTACCAGCCGAAAAAATCGTTACGATTTATAATGGTGTTCCCGAAAGAAAAGATCAGGCGTCTTTTAGTATTGAGGCTTTCCGAAAGGCCATCGACTTTCGCGAGGGGGATATACTCATCGCCAATGTCGCAAATTTCCGTAAACCAAAAGGGCATAATGTAATTGTTGAGGCGGCCGCTATTGTTAAACAGAAAACACCGCAGGCAAAAATCCTACTTATTGGCGATGAGGGCGATGGCGTTATCAAATCGCTAACGGAGTCGCGTATCAGAGAATTACGGCTTGAAGATAATGTCAAGATTCTTGGATTTCGCAGCGATGTGTATCATATTTTACGGAATATCGACATTTTCATGTTAGCCTCTATTTCGGAGGGCTTGCCGATTTCTGTTGTCGAGGCGATGATGGCGGCGCGTCCGATTATCGCAACCAATGTGGGGGGCTTGTCCGAAATAGTAGTTGACGGGGATAATGGATTTCTGGTAAACCCTAACGACCCGAACGCTTTGGCCGATAAGATGATAGATTTGGCTTGCGACAAGCAAAAGAGAATCGGGATGGGCAGCCGAGGGCAGATTATAGCCAGAGAGAGGCTGTCGGTAGAAACCATGATTGTTCAATATCAAAATCTGTATGAGGAATTGCTGGCGCGCTACCGCGAATCGCGAGGGAGAATGTAATAGCAAATATGGCTGGTACGAATAATAATCACCTAATCAGTTTCATCGTCCCCGTTTTGAATGGGCAAAAATATATCAAAATCTGTCTTGATAGTATCATGAAAGAAAAGGCGCCTGCCGATGAAGTCATCGTGGTCGATAATGGCTCAACCGACAATACCCTGAAAATCGCTTCCGGCTATACCGGCGTTCAGATTCTTCAATACCCCAAAGTTACGATATCTGCCTTGCGCAATCGCGGTACCGAACACGCCAAAGGAGACCTGTTCGCGTTTATCGATTGCGATTGCGTTATCTGCCCGGGATGGCGGGCGGCCGTGGAGAGCGTTATGGCCGATGAAAAAATCCATGCCACCGGTTCGATCTATGATATCCCCGAAAAATCCACTTGGGTTGAACGTGCCTGGCTATCAGAACGGTTTATTCCCAATCAAAAAATCAATTATATCAATTCGGGGAACCTGATAATCCGCCGTTGGGTATATGAAGAGGTTCACGGTTTCAACGAGGCGCTCAAGACCGACGAAGATTCGGATATCGGCGCCCGTATAAACGCAAAGGGGTACACAATTTATCACGATTCAGCTGTGCGAGTGATTCATCTCGGCAATGCCAAAACGCTGGCGGAGCACTACCGCCGCAAATTGTGGCACTCCACCAGCATATTAGACACGGCATTTAAAAGCGGTTTCGACAAGCCGTTTGTTATGACAATAGTATTCGTTCTTTCATGGTTCGCGTTTCTAGCATTGATCCCGCTTTCTTTCATTTTTGATATCAGCATTGTATATCCGTTGGCGATAATATTATTCGTACCGACAGTCACAGCGCTTTACAGGGTGATGGCTTTCAAAAACTACCAGTATTTTTTCCAATTGATTGTTTTGTATTTTGTATTTTATATGGCGCGAGCTACGGCCCTGTTTAAGGGAATAGCCAAAATGATGAATCAGTAGGACTATAATTTTATTCGGACCATATTTTATAATAAAATGAGGTTTAGATAATTGCCGCAAAACAACACGATAATCATTCACGCGGTTGGCGATATAATGCTGGGAGACTTGCCGCCCAACTATGGTTTTGGTGTCGGTTCGTTGATTCACAAACGCGGGCCCAAATTCCCGTTCGAATTATGCGCCGGAAAACTACGGGAGGCTGATATCGTATTCGGCAATCTCGAAGTAGTACTGTCGGCATACGATCGTGAGGACCCCCGTCTGGAGGCCACGATTCTTCGTGGCCAGCCGGAGGCAGTCGAGGGCTTAAGATTCGCTGGGATTAATATCGTATCGTTGGCTAATAATCATATTATGCAACATGGTCAAAAAGCGCTCGAGGAAACAATTGAAACTCTCGATAAGGCAGGAATAAGGTATGTCGGGGCGGAAATCCCCCGGATAAATGTCGCTAATAAATCTTGCTTTGATATTGGCGACAAATCGATTTGTTTTCTTGGCTACAACCAAAGACCACAGCAATACTTTATCGATGAGCCCATATATGTTAAGGCCGACTTAGACAAAATAATTTCCGACATCAGAAATATTAGAAAAGAAACAGATGTAATAGTCATATCTATTCACTGGGGCGAGGAATTCATCGATCGACCGGCTTCATGGCAAATCGCAATGGCCCATGCGATAATCGATTCGGGGGCTGATATTATTCTAGGGCATCATTCTCATGCGGTTCAAGGGATTGAGACCTATAAAGGAAAACCTATTGCTTATAGCCTCGGGAATTTTATTTTTGATATGTGGCAACCGCGCCTGAGAAAAACATATATCCTGGAACTTAATATTAGTGATGGGGTTGATATATGTTATAAAACAATACCGGTAGAAATCAATGACCGTTTCCAGCCAATATTGCTCGATAGCGAAAGGGCAAAGGCTGCTAATAATGATATTGAGCTGTTATCCAATAAAATCTATAATAAGTTGAATGAATCGGAATATGAAAATAAGGTAAAGGATGAATTGAAAAGGTATCGTAGAGAGGTCTATATGAGATACCTAGCCAACCTTTTCAAATATAAACCGTCGTTTTTATATCGAAACGCAATAGGTATCGCCAAGCGTAGAATGAAATAGCAAAATTTATGGCAGGAATCTTAGAAAAATTTTATCAGGCCAGTCCGGCGTTTTTCCAAGATATGATGGTAACCGGCTATGGTTTAAAACTATACCGACGTGAATATGGACGGAAATTCAAAGCGGCATTGGCTGAATTCGAAAAACAACAGTGGCTTCCACCCGATCAAATCAGGGAATATCAGAACCGACATTTACGGGCCTTAGTCAAGCATGCCTACGAAAATGTGCCATTTTACCACAAATCGATGCAAGATCGCAGGCTGAAACCAGAAGATATTATATCCATAGATGATCTTTGCAAGCTGCCGGTAATAACTCGGGAAGATTTGAAAAAATATCCGAAGCAATTTATCGCAACCAACTTCAAAACGTCGCAAATGATCAGGGGGTTCACCAGTGGCACCACTGGATCTCCGCTGGAGTTGTATTGGGATGACCAAATATGCTTGATCAAAACAGTGGTTGATTGGCGACAAAAACTGACGGCGGGTATATCGGTAGGGGACAGAATGGCTTTTTTCTTGGGCCGGCAGGTTGTCCCGCTTAATCACAATAAGCCCCCATTCTGGCGGCACAACTATGTGCTGAATCATTTGTTTTGTTCGAGCTGGCACTTGTCCATTGAAAATATGCCGCTGTATTTGGATAAGCTCGCTCGTTTCGCGCCAATAGCTATCGAGGGATATCCATCGACAATTTCCATTTAAGCGCGGTATATCTTATCACAAAAGACAACCTTTCCGCTCAAGGTCGTTTTTACATCATCTGAAACCTTATTGCCATCGCAACGAGAGGATATCGAAAAGGCATTTGCCTGTCGATTGTTCGATTTTTACGGCATGGCTGAACGTGTGGTTTTTGCTACCGAGTGCAATAGGCACGACGGCAAACATCTGAATATGGATTTTAGCATCACCGAGGTGCTTGCGGCGGATGGAACCCCGGCGCCGTTCGGCCAACTTGGAAGAATCGTTGCAACCGGATTTCATAATTACGCCATGCCGTTGATTCGTTATCAAACCAGCGATGTTACCGCGCTTCGCCAGGCTCCCTGCGCTTGCGGGCGGGGATTTATGTTGATGGAAAACATCACTACCAAAGATGAGGATATTATTAGCACTAGGAGCGGCCGTTATATCTCGCCATCGATTTTAAACGCGCTAACCCATCATCTGACCAGTATCGCTGAGCATCAGGTTGTTCAAGAGGATGTCGAGAATGTAAGATTACGGATCGTTAAAAAATCGAACTATACGACCGCCGACCATGAATTTCTTATGAAGGGATTAAAGGATATTTTCGGCGATGAAATGATCGTCGGAATCGAATATGTCGACAGCATACCAAGAACCAAAGCTGGCAAGTTCAGATGGGTTATTTCAAAGGTGCCGCTAAAGTTTTAAGATAATCTAAACATACCAGCGGCTAAAATCGTGTTCATTATTTAAAAATGGGCAAATATTGCACATGAAATCCGTCGATTATTTATTTTACTATCTAACTAACCCCTAATGATATTATAAGATACGATTCTATTATGATTTAGGGAAAAGGAATAGAATTTGCTTTTAGCTCCGATATTATGTATAGATATGAGTCTACTAAAAGCGGAAACGGAGGCAGTCGAATGTATCGAAAATTGACTATATTAATGATGATTTTAATCGGCTTTACTGGAATCGCCCGGGGTACCACGTATTATGTTCGTAAGTCAGGCAACGATACCAATAACGGCCGATCCTGGGCAACTGCTTGGGCGACGGTCAATAAGGTCAACTCGACAGTTGTACGCGGTGATACTGTCCTGTTTGGTTCTGGGCGATGGCTTAAAAGTATGCTTACCCCGGCTTCGGGAGGTTCGTTTTCTTTAAGAACCGTTTACGCTTGTTCGACTCTCACTACAGCCACACAGGGTTTTACGACAATTTCCGCAGGCGACAGCGTTAAAAACTGGTCGATTTACAGTGGGAATATTTACCAGGCCACCTACGACCCAACCGGCTATATCGCGGGCGCCGATAACAGCGATATCTCCTATTGCCTTGTACAAAATGACACTTTGATGTACCCCTGCGAAAATTTGAGCGATGTCAATATTCCCGGCGAATGGTATTATAATAATTCGACCAACACGGTGTATGCCTACTGTTTCAACGGCGGCTCGCCATCCACAAGAGAGATGCTAATCAGTTTCCGTCCTACGGTTTTAATAAGCTCGACCAATCAGGATCATCTATTTTTCTTTGGGCTTAATTTTAAAATGGGTAAACAAGGAGTTGTCGAAATTAACGCGGCAGTCGATAGCGTGATATTTTCGCACTGCGATTTTGCTTTCAATAGCGAATATAACGCCAACAACCCATGCCTTATATGGTCGGGCCGCAACAATGATATCCTTGGTAGATATAATTCATTTATCGCTTGTTCTTTTCACGATGTGATAAGCAATCGTTACACGTCGGCGACCCTACCGCCAGATACTCATCAGGGGGCCGGTGCGATTATTTATGCTCAACAGATGATGGTATTCGATTCGTGCTATTTTTATAGATGCGGCGGTGATGGTGTCCATTGGAAATCAGCCTATACCTATTCTCATCATAACACGATACGTAATAGCTTGTTCCAGGGCTCTACCGGCTATTTCAAGGATGCCGGTGTTATTATAGGGATGTATACAGGCTACGACTCGGTTTATAGCTGCTACTTCAACGGCCTCGCTAACATTGGGCTTCAATTGGGTGAAACTGGGGCCATATCCGGGAGTCAAAATCAAGGTGGGCATTTTGTCGCCAACAACACATTTTTTAGATGTAATAACTTCATTAATATAAGAGGACAGCTTCCCCCAAATCGTCAATATATAAAATATAATGTAGGATTCGACAGGGTCAGCGGCGGATACGCCGATAATTCATTCATCGGTTTCCGTTGGGAAGAAGGTACTATCGAAAATATCACCACGATTGACTCGAATTATTGGTACGACGCCTCTGAAAATTTCGTTGGTTATTGCAATAGCGGTACCCGTAGCTGGTCGGCCTGGCAATCGGCCGGCTTTGATGTTCGCGGGCGCAACACCAACCCCGGCCTAAACGACCCAGCTGCCGGCGATTTCTCCCGCCCATCGGCAGGAACGGAAATGAATCTGACATACGGCGGAAGAACCTGGACCAAATGGGGCGCCTGGCAAGGACCAGTTGTTCCGGATACGACTGACCCGGTTATCTCCAGCGTGCGTTCGACCGACACTTCGGCAACCAGCGTGATTATTCGCTGGAACACTAATGAGTATGCTAACTCGCGAGTCGAATATGGCTTGACCACCAGTTATGGAACCCTATCCGCACTCGACCCAAGTTTAGTTACAATCCACGCTCAAACTCTTACCGGCCTTACAAGTTCAACTACCTACCATTACCGCGTAAGGTCGTCCGATGCCTCTGGTAATGAAGCTGTCAGCGGCGACTATATGTTCACGACCCTCACTCCCGATGTTACGCCGCCGACAATTTCCAATATACAGGTTACCGGGCTAACCAGCAGTGCGGCGACTATTGGATGGACCACCGATGAACTTTCGACCTCCCAAGTGAATTATGGGCTTACTTCTTCGTACGGCCAAAGCTCGGCCTTGAATTCAACAATGGTACTTAACCATCAAGTAGCTCTAAGCGGCCTGACAGCGAATACGGATTATCACTATCGGGTACGCTCCTCAGACGCTGCCGGTAACGAACGGATAAGCGGTGATTTCACATTCCATACCGACACAATTTCTACCGCATATTCCGATCTTGCCCTAAATGTGACCCCGACCGTCAGCAGTTCATATTCGGGATATACGGTCACGCCAATCACGGATGGTGTTATCTCGCCGCGGGGCGGAACCGGCACAACCTGGGCATCCAGCGAAAGCTCAACGAACCCGCACTGGGTAGAAATTAATTTTGGGCGGCAAGTAGTGATTAATCGAATGGTCGTTTCCTGGGCGTACAACAGTACCCGCTCGGCGTATATGTGCTCCCGCCAGTATTACATACAATATGACAGTAGCGGTACTTTCGTAACCAGGGCGACTGTGAATAATACCGCCAATGACAGCGCGACGGTTACCGACTTTGCCCCTGTTGCTACTACCAGAATTCGGTATTACCAGCCAGCCAATATGGGTTCTTCTTTATATCCTACAGTCGTCTGGCTAACAGAGATGGAAATTTATGGAAGTAACGCAACAAATGATACCATCCCGCCGGCTGCGCCTTCCAATGTGCGCGGTACTCCGGGCGTAACCCTTGGTTCGGTAGACCTTGAATGGACGGCCCCGAATGCCCCATCGGCTTTCGGACAGGCGAGTGGCTATTTGATCAGATATTCGCACGAGCCAATCGATATTGGCAATTGGGATCGGGCCACGGAGGTTATCTCGCCGCCATTACCTCTGCCGGGAGGGCTTGTCCAAAATTTTAATGTTGGGGGGCTAAGCGAAGGGCAAGTCTATTACTTCGCCCTTAAGGCGGTGGATGCTTTCGGGAATATATCCGAAATCTCCAACTCCGATTCCAGCTTTTCATGCGGGATAATGGCCCCCGTCCCGTTGACCACGACCGTTGATACATCCGCGAGAACCGCGACATTCAGCGCGGCAATCGTTCAATCTTATATGCCGGTCTATTATGAATTTTCCCTTGACACGCTGGCGCAGTTTTCCACCCCGCGATTGAACGTGGATTTTACCGCGGATACGACAGCCAGCGCCGGTTTTGACCAGTTGATTGTGGGTAAGACATATTACTGGAGATGTCGCACCAAATCATCCACGACTTCCGATTCAAGCGAATGGTCACCGCATGTTCAATTTCGGATTTCAGGATCGGGCGAGGCGACTGCCCTAAACAATTCCGATTGTCTGTATCCTCGCGAAGGGGATATTATAAGCACGCTACAGCCTACATTCACAATCAGGCAAGTATCGGGCTTAAGCGAGATTTTCGTAGAAATCGATGATGATCCGCAATTTAGTTCGGCAATTCAATCGGGACCAATATCGATGCCTTCGACAGGAAACGTGAACTGGAAACTTCCAATACAATTAGAATCAAAAGTTAACTATTACTGGCGCGCCAGCGCCGATAATATAGCCTGGACCGACCCCATTAACTTTTCCGCAATACCAAAAATACACGTTTATCCGAATCCTTATAGCGCCGCTAATGGCGATCCCGGGGTGATTTTTACCAATATCCCGCAAAATTCGGATATCACAATCTCGACCGTATCCGGCAATAATATTAAGCACGTCGACAATG
>CAZTNJ010000090.1:9143-12037 GCA_964614835.1 uncultured Ignavibacteria bacterium
GCTGTGGGATACCAAAAACAATAACGGCGATGATGTTGCCCCAGGAGTATATTTATATTTCGTGGATTACAATGATGGTTCTGCCAGCGGTAAAGTTATAATAACAAGATAATTGTATTGGCATTTTGGTGAAATCGCTTGGGACCGAATATTCGGCCCTATTTTTTTTCCTTCGTATCAGTTTCTGAGTCATTGGAATCATTGACTTGGGCCAATCCTGCCTCCAGAATCTCATCTAATATATCCTTTATCGCCCTGCGATCCCAATAAGCTTTTTTCTTCAGGCTGGCCAGGTACTTTTCACGAACGATAAAGCTGGCCCTAATCCATCCTGGCTGAAGGCCGGCGCGGGCCGAATCGTTTGCTATGCTTGAGATAAGCGATTCCGATGGTCTATCTGATTGAATTATTGCCCGTCTTCCGACCGGGGTCTTTTTCTTTGGTTTTTCGGAGGCGGGATTTTCAGTTTTTAATCCGGTTTTTTTCCAGAAAAATGGTTCGTCTCGCATTTTGTAATCATCGGCCATAATATCCTCCGTTGTATACACAACTATCTGAATGCCCAATAAACCAATTGCCAGAAATGTTTAGTATACAATTGCAGGTAAGTCAAGAAAATATTTGGCTATTAGATAGGTAAAGCCAATTGTCGATGTATACAATCCTGGGCGATTCAATCCCGTGCTTTAATTGAATATGTATACATTGTATACATTGATATTAGCCGAACGCCCATTTTAAATGCTTACATTTAATTACTACTGATTGCCCGAAACGGCGATTTCGTCGATAATTCCTACTATTATCGAACGCAGGGGGGCCGTAGTGCTATCAACTATCTGGCGGGCCGAATTGCCTTCATCGATAACCAATACATATTCCCCGACTCCGGCGCCAACCGAATCAATCGCGATAAGATAACCATCAGATGGTATCCCCGGAGGGGCAACTTTATCAACAATGAGAAGCTTTTTGCCATCATAAAAGGGATGCTGGATCGTTGCGTAAATCGAACCTGTAACTTTGCCCACAATCATAAATCAGGATTCCTGTAAATCCACTCTATCTACAATACCGATTACCGAATGATCTACCGGCACGAATGTCACCGGAAGCGCCATGGCGGCTTCGCGGCCCCCCTCATAATATATCAATTCGCCTGGCCCGGCCATGGCGGTGGCATCGGCTGCAATAACCGGCTTACCTTTGGGCTGGCGGTTTTTATCAAGCGGCTGGACAATCAGGAATTTTACCCCCTGAAGCCCCTCGTAGAATTCGCTGGCCACTACTGTACCGATTACTTTGCCGAGAAGCATTTATTTGCAATCTCCGAAAAATCGGCTAGCCGTATCGATTTGATCGCCCATTGACGGGTCGATTCTGGGAATCACGATTTTATTAATCAGCTTTTCTTTTTCCTTTATTCTCGATATGCCAATTTCGATAGCCGCTTCGACATCTTCGACTTTGCCGCCGAAAAATGTCAACCCGTGCCCGCCCAATCCATCCGCTAAACGGATTTCGAGTATATCTACAATCGCTCCCTTAATCGCGGCATCCGCGGCTTTGATATTGGCCGCTACCGTCGATGTCTCAATCACCCCCAGCGATTCGTATCTGTTGGGAATTTTGTAGCCAAGTATCGCTTTTAGAGCCGCCTGATGAATATCTGGAAGGATAACATCGTCGATTAGATATTCACGCCCGACCTTCATCCCTTCCAAATACGATTCTTCCACCGGCGCAACCTGTCCGCCGACCATCACCAAATACTTTCCGCAATGAACCGTGCCGGCTTTAACCAAATCCAGCGGCGCTTTTTTTACCATGGCATCGCCAGCCGCGATCCCCGACGCTATACTGTTTAATTCGATTAGGGCGATTGCCGGGAAATTCACTGTATTTTTATCTTTCATGATTTACACAATCCTGAAATGATCGACCAATACGCATCGGCGCTCGCGTGAAAAACTTCTCGGCCGGGTTAAACCTTCACCGGTAGGGGATGCAATCGAAAAAGATGTGTGTCCTTCGCCGCCGTAACCGAGCCCGGAATAATTGGGGCCGTTCTTCACGAATATCGAACAATCGATTTCGCGAGCCATCCGCGAAAGATTGGAAATATTGCGCGAATGCATCGAGGCCGTATGCCGGAATCCCCGTTCGCTCCACTTGGCCAAATCGATTCCCTCGTCGGCCGATTTGACTTTCACCACCGGCATCACCGGCATCATTTGCTCGGTCAATACCAGCGGATGGTCCTTGGGGACCTCCATCGCGGCTAATCTGATTCGGTCGTCAACGTTGACCCCGATTTTTGATAATATAAACGAAGCATTTTTGCCTATCAAATTCTTATTTATTACCCCCGGAGCGCCCGGTCCCTGGATTCGTTCGAATATCAAGCGTTCCATCTGCATGGCCTGGGATGTGTTTAGTACCAAGGCCCCGGCGTCTCCCATGGCGCGTAATAAATCCGTGGCCACCGATTCTACAACGAAAGTGGTTTTTTCATCGACACAGATTATATTGTTATCAAACGATGCCCCATTAACGATATCGCGTCCGGCTTTAGATATATCGGCGGTCTCATCCACCACCGCCGGCGGATTACCCGGCCCGGCGCAAATCGCCCGTTTGCCGCTATGCATCGCTATATGAACAACGGCCTCTCCGCCGGTGATTACCAGCAGACGAATGCCCGGGTGTTTCATCAGCTCTTGGGCGCTTTCGATTGTCGGTTCGACTATCGTGGTAACCAAATTGGGTGGACCACCTACCGATATTATAGCTTTATTTATCAGAGTAACATTATGAACCGATGCATTCTTGGCATTTGGATGAACATTAAATACGACGCTGTTTCCAGCCGCTACCATGCCGATTGTATTGCA
>CAZTNJ010000091.1:0-6296 GCA_964614835.1 uncultured Ignavibacteria bacterium
GACCCGCTTATCAAATCGAGAATCAGACGCATACAGAGAGAATTGGCGCACTCGAGGATGCTTCAGGATGTACCCAAGGCCGATGTCGTAATCACCAACCCGACACACCTTGCGGTAGCGATCCAATACGATCCGGATTCGATGTCGGCTCCAAAAGTGGTTGCCAAAGGCGAACGATTGATTGCCGAAAAGATCAAAGAAATTGCGGCCAAAGCCGGAGTCCCCATCGTGGAAAATCAGCCTTTGGCGCGCGCCATTTACGAGGCGGTCGATATCGGTATGTCGATTCCTGCCAAATTGTATCGGGCTGTCGCCGAAGTGCTCGCTTACGTTTACAAATTGAAGGGTAAAATCTGATGGCCGATATCACCAAAGCTAACAAGTCGCCAATATCGGCTTTGACGGAACATTCGGATATCGCGTTAGCGGTGGCCGTTATCGCGATTCTTGCCATTTTAGTTTTGCCCTTGCCGCCGCGCCTATTGGATTTCATGCTGGCGTTCAATATAACGCTTTCGTTGATAATTTTATTAGTCACTATGTATCTGGTTAAGCCACTGGATTTCTCGGTATTTCCCGGTATGTTATTGATTGTGACATTATTCCGCCTGGCATTAAATGTCGCCACTACAAGATTAATCCTTGGTCAAGCCTATGCCGGCGAAGTTATCACATCGTTTGGCAATTTTGTTGTAGGTGGAAATTATATCGTCGGATTTATCATATTCGCGATTCTCGTTATTATCCAGTTTGTGGTTATCACCAAAGGCGCCGGCCGTATCGCGGAAGTAGCCGCCCGGTTTACTTTGGACGCGATGCCCGGTAAGCAGATGGCTATTGACGCCGATTTGAATGCCGGATTACTCACCGAAGATGACGCTCGCAAACGCCGCCAAGAAATTAGCCGCGAAGCTGATTTTTATGGCGCTATGGATGGCGCATCCAAGTTTGTGCGCGGCGATGCTATCGCTGGTATTCTTATTACCTTAATCAATGTGCTTGGCGGTATCTTGATTGGCGTCATTCAACGCGGGATGTCGGTCAATGAGGCGCTGACAACATATACATTGCTGTCTGTTGGCGATGGTCTGGTTACCCAAATTCCCGCGCTAATCGTTTCGACCGCCGCCGGTATCATCGTAACCCGCGCCGCATCCGAATCGAATCTCGGCAAAGATATGACCCGCCAGCTTACATTCCAGCCTCGGGCAATTATGATAGCGGCCGGAATCCTGATGACATTCGGGATCGTCCCTGGAATGCCGACCCTGCCATTCATGTTTCTGGGTGGGATCACGGGAATGATCGGCTATACGGCTATGCAATCGCAGAAAAGGCAAATTGCTAAAGCCGAAATCACGGAAGAGAAAAAAGAGATTCCTCCGCCGGAGAGAATGGAGGAATACCTTAAAGTCGACCCGATGGAAGTTGAAATCGGTTATGCTCTTATTCCGCTGGTTGATGCCTCCCGAGGAAACGATCTATTGGATCGCATCGCCATGATTCGCCGCCAGATTGCCTCCGATCTGGGTTTATTAGTTCCGCCGATTAGAATCCGCGATAATATCCAGCTCAAACCGAATCAATATCAGATAAAGATTCGCGGCCACAAGATCGCTTTGTCTGAATTATATCCCGGTCAATTTCTGGCGATCGACCCGGGCTATGTTACCGAGCCTATCGAAGGGATTGAAATCGAGGAACCAGCCTTTGGTCTTCGCGCTAAATGGATCGGCGAGAACATCAAGTCGCTGGCCGAACGCCGCGGTTATACAGTGGTCGAACCATCGGCAGTGCTGGCTACCCATCTGACCGAATTGATCAAGTCGAATGCCTCGGAATTACTGACCCGTCAGGAAACCGCCAACTTGATTGAAAATGTGAAGAAAGACCATAAGTCGTTGGTCGATGAAGTCATTCCTGCCCTCGTCAATCTTGGGGTCGTTCAAAAAGTATTACAGAATCTACTGGACGAAAGAATTCCGATTCGCGATCTGCCTTTGATTTTAGAGACTCTGGCTGACTATGCCCCAAGCTCAAAAGATCCAGATATCCTTTCGGAGTATGTTCGCCATAATCTTGGACGGACTATTACCCAGATGTATTTGAACTCGGTCGGCGGCCTAACCGTAATGACTCTCGATCCCGATTTAGAGAATAAGATATCAAGCGGCGTTCAATCAACCAAGCATGGTTTGGTTTTAGTTTTACCGCCTGATCTTGCCCAGCAAATCTACGACGCCATCAAGAGAGCGGTGGAAGAGATGCAGGCACAGGGCTATTCGCCGATATTGTTGGTTTCCCCCAACGTGCGATTGGTTTTCCGCCGCTTTATCAAGCATGTCGCGCCGGCTTTATCGGTGATATCTTATAATGAGTTACTTCCGGAAATTGAAGTTGAAAGCATAAAAATAGTGAGGTTGTAGAATGATTATTAAAAAATTCGTCGCTCCCACTATGACCGAAGCGCTCGCCCGGGTAAAGAATGAGATGGGCGATCAGGCGGTTATTCTGAAAACCAGAATGAATCGCAAAACCGGCGGTCATAGCGAACTGCCCGATAAGGGAGTGGAAGTGACAGCGGCAGTCGAAACCGATCAGAAAAAACGATTTGATATTCCCGCGTCGGAGTCTAAGCTCGCCGCTGTTCCGATTCCTGTTCCAAAGCGGGAAAATAGTGCCGCCAAAGCGCCAATATCGCGCCAGGAAACTCCCTCCGAATTGCTCAAGCAGCTGGCAACCGAAATCAGCCTTTTAAAAGATACGATCATGAACCGGCAAAATCACAAACGACCTGTGACTTTTTTTGGCAACCTGTCCGGTGAAATTCTGGAGATTGGACGTCAGTTAATTGAGTCAGGGCTTTCAGAAGATCTAGCGCTGGAGCTAATCACTAAAATATCTCAGTCGGAGAATGCCATCAATTTAAACCTGGCGCAAATAAAAAAACAAATCCGCGAAGCGCTCAAAAATATGATTCCAGCGGGCGAGCCGATTATGCTGAGAGAATCCGGACCGACTGTCGCGATGTTTGTCGGCCCGACCGGAGCAGGGAAGACCTCGGCAATTGCCCGTGTGGGGATGCTTCATAAGATGGATAAATCCGGACAATTGGCGATCGTATCGGCCGATAATTTCCGCGCGGATTCCAGCCAGCAAATAAAATCGTTTTGCCGAATATTGAGCTGTCCTTGCGCGGTCGTATTCTCTCCCGAAGAATTAACGATGGCTATCAAATCTCAAAATCAAGGATTGATTCTTATTGACACTCCCGGAATTAACCCTCGTGACGGACACGAACTCGGCGAGCTTCAAGCATTAGTCAGGGCAGCTAAGCCTCACGAAATCCATCTGGTGGTCGCCGCTGGCACATCGGCGCTGGATATGGCCGAGATGCTAAAAGCGTTCGGCGATTTCGCTATCGATAAGATTCTTATCACCAAGATGGACGAAACATCAACGCCAGGTGGCATAACGACATCGTTGATCAAGTCCGGCAAAAAGCCGTCATATATCAGCCGATCCCGTGAAATCCCAGGACAATTTGGTCCCGTTGTGCCGCAGGCTTTGGCCGATTCGATCCTGATACAATCAGAAAACGAGAACCATAAACAAGTCTGGCAAACGGAAGTCGTCGGCATATGGCAATAGAAAAAGTAAAAGCCCTGGCCATCGTTTCGGGCAAAGGCGGAGTAGGCAAATCGCTTTTGGCCTTGAATCTGGCGTTGGGACTTGGCAAAAGCGGCTTTAAAACACTGTTGTATGATGCCGCCGGCGGCAACCTGGCCATAATGAGCAATACCGCACAGACATCCTTAGGCGATAATCAGGCAATCGATGGGAATCTTAGCGATAATGTTTCACTTCATGTATCCAGTTTGCGTAATCCTTGTTTGGTGACAAACAGCAAGGGGATTCGCTCCCTGCTTCAGGAAATTATCGGTATAGTACCGGGATTCAAGTGCGTTGTCTTTGATTGTCCTACCGGAGTAAACGCGATTTCGCAAACTCTGGCCGGATTATCGGAGAAAGTGGCTCTGGTTTCTACATCAGACCCGACTTCAATTGCCGGCGCATATATTGTAGCCCGCGCTTTCGAAAAAGAAAGATTAGGCGGGCGAATCGGGCTGCTATTTAACCAGGTAGCCAGTATTGATGAAGCGGTTTCGCTTAAAACCAGATTCGATATTCTTAGTAATTCTTTTCTTAAATGCCGATTTGACGATTTTGGATATGTCAGAAAAGATGATGCGCTGGCTGGCTCAATCCAGGAACAAAATCCAGTAATACGAAACGAGATAGACTCTCCCGGAGCAGGGGATATCATGACAATTGCTCAAAATCTGTTTTCGCATAAGGTGTTTCATAATGAAACAATCAGACCAAAAACGTCCATGGCATTACGAAACTAGTTAAGGTCTGTCGATAGTACAATGATGAATAATAAAGTTTTGAATAGTAAGGGAAGGTTATGGCAAATCTGACTGTATGGGAAAATTATAAACGGACTTTGGATCCCCGGACGCGCGATCGCATGCTCAATCAATACTTGCCGCTGGTTAAAAACGTCGCCAGCCGCATGGCGCTGGGGTTTCCCAAGTCAGTTGAATTGAACGATCTGGTCAATACCGGCGTAATTGGATTGATCGAGGCGTTCAATAATTTTGACCCTGCCAGGGGCGTGAAGTTTGAAACGTATGCCGTGCCGCGAATCCGCGGCGCCATTCTCGATGAATTGCGCGCCCTCGATTGGGTTCCACGTTCAACCAGAGCCAAGTCGCGCGAAATAGAGAGGGCGGTAACCCATCTGGAAAATCAACTTGGTCGTTCGCCATCGGATGGCGAATTGGCCAAGCAGCTCAATATTTCCACCGATGAGTTGCTTTCGGCTCTTGGCGACGTTTCATCAACGACGCTGCTTTCGCTCGATGAATTAATCAACCGCGAGGATGATAACCGTCAGGTGCCACGTATCGAGACCGTCGAAAATGCCGCCGCCGATAATATCCTAAGCGATCTCGAACGTAATGAATTGCGGGCTTTTCTGATTAATTCGATCTCCAGCTTAACCGAGCAGGAGAGATTAGTTATCGCGCTTTATTATTATGAAGAGTTGACTTTAAAGGAAATCGGCGAAGTTATGCTGATCTCCGAATCGCGGGTATCGCAAATTCACACCAAAGCCGTATTGCGTTTGCGAGCAATGATCCGTGAAAGATTCGCTCTTTAAACAGGTAGTTGGAATTAAGTAGTAACCCCCGGACCGGGAGGAAGTAATGGTTAGACCGGTCGAATTGCAGGACAGCCTTTCCAAAACCAAACTTTTGGAACAGGTTCAACAATTGCAAAAATCGGCGCCCGAGGAAGCCCAGAAGCAGTTCGCGCAGGAATTAGCCAAGAAAACGGCTCGCGATTTGCACGACGTGCCAACGCTTCCCCAGGCCGATAAGATCATCATCCATCGCGACAAAGATAAAAAGGATGAAGGTCAAAAAAAGAATCCCCAAAACAAAGAAAAAAAATCCGATGAGGAATCTCAAAAGGACTCATCAAACAAAATTGATTTTATCGCCTAAGGAGGCAGGATGTTATCCGACGTAGTATGGCTGGTTTTAGTAGTAAGTATGGCAAATCTCGGCTTAACTTTATGGATTGGCACGAAAATATTGAAAATAGAAAAGCAAGGTTCCACGGAATCAAGAGCTAATCTTGAATTGATAGACCAGTCGCTCAAACGCTTATCGCATCTTCATGAATCATACGAACGATCTAATCAATCGGTTAGAGTTGTTGAATCGGGGAATCAGGGAGAGGAACAGACTGAAACCAATAAAGAGCGACGGGCGATTCATTTACTTCGTCGCGGCGAAAATCCCAGGGTAATTTCCCGAAAACTTGGAATTTCCCGCTCCGAAATGGATTTATTGATGGCTTCCGAAAGATTGGGAAACGGCCATAAAGCCAATATCGAATCCGTGTAGGTATTTAACCTATGCAGAAAAATCGACTTATGCCGATAGTTAAACTGGAACCTATAAACATTAAATTGTGAGGTATGGTCGATGGCCAAGGTCCAGGATCCAATATTTTATACCCAGATAGAGTGCCCTGTTTGTAAAAACCTTAACGAATATGAAAATATCAAAATCGGTTCTTATACTGAGGAAGGCCGTGATACCGATTTTTGTCCAACTGGAAGGGTTTGGATTAATCCGGCATATCAAAAGTATGAACCAAAATTTTTTTTAATGCAACCATTAAAAAAATCATATAAAAAACCCAAATAAAATCCAAAT
>CAZTNJ010000091.1:6306-11934 GCA_964614835.1 uncultured Ignavibacteria bacterium
AAGTATGATCCGCTATTGTTTTTTATGGCAACCTGTAAGAAATGCTATTATACTCGCGAATTCAATGCCGATTACAAAAACTGGCAAAAAGATTCCGCTTTTAAAACATACAGACTCAAATCTATTCAAGAAAAGCACTTTGCCGAATTCCTAAAAGAGGATGGAATCGTCAAATTTTTAGGGAGTCATATAGATAACAATCGCTATCCATTCGAATCGGCTGTTATCAAATTTCTGCTTGGCATTTATGAGGAAAAGCTTTTAGATCGCCCATCCAAACTCGATTTGGGCCGGTTTTATCTTCGAATTGGCTGGCTATTTCGCGGCAATAAAGACCGTCTTAAGGGCAGTACCGGCGCCTCCGCCATGTATCTATCCCGATTGAGAAGAGCGGCGGAACAAGCCGAAGTATCATTAAAAGAGTTTGAAAGCAAATTGCGTGAACTCCAGGGAGGATTGGGCGCCGAATTCGAAATGATCTATGGCCAGGCGGCTGAAGCCGCGAAGCTAAAAGATCGGGTTAATTCGGTAATTGTCGATTTGCTTTCGGCCACATCGCCATTACATAAATCAAACGAGTCAATCGTTAGGCAAATAACAGAAAGTGAAAGCATATTATCTCCTGCCGATGCATCAGCGGAGGGATTTTTTAATTATTCGTCATTTTCAGATTACCTTGATAAAGCCCGGCGACTTTGGAATGAAATTCCTTTAAATGAAGTGGAAGCGCTTGTAAAAGCTCGCGATTATTATCAGGCCGCCTATGAAGTTGGCGATAAAATAAGCGCCGGGGCTGGCCAGATACAGGCCGCTTATTTAATTGCCGAATTATCGCGCCGAACCGGCAATCACGCGAATGCCGGAGTGTTCTTTAACCAGGTAATTAAGTCTGGCCGCGAAATTATCAATGGGAGAAAAGAAGATTCATCAACCATAAATTTTGCCAAGAAGCTGTTAGAAACTGCCATGGAGCAGGCTCGTCTAAGTCGTAAAGAAAGCGAAGGACAGGCAGTATGAAAAGTACGAAAACCAGAACCGATAAAACTAGGTCACTTAATCTTTGGGACCGGCTGGAACTGAAACTTCAAGAATCAGAGCAATCCGCCACTTTTATAACCAGAATCGAAAATATCGCGCGGGATACCTACACGGTCGAATGCCCGGTTAGAATTGCCGGCCAATTGACGCTTCGAGTTGGACAAACGCTCGAAGTAACATACGAAAAAGGAAATGAGGCGTACCTGTTTACAGCAGGCGTTGTGTCTATTGATGCCCGCAATGAAAACGCCACGACTATTAAACAGCTTTCGAAAGCGGAACCCACCCAGAGACGCAAATTTGTTCGCATCGATATTCAGGGGCAAGTACAATTCCGCTTGATCGATTTAAAAAGCGATGACTTCGGGCAAGCTGAAAAATTAGAAAGCGGGGCTCTTTTAAACATTTCTGCCGGCGGAATTCTTCTATGTACAACCGCTCAAATCAAACAAGGCGATTATGTGTTGCTAAATTTTAAATTGAAATATCACGAAAGACTCGAAAACATTCTCGGAGTAGTTAAAAGGGCCGAAAAGCAGCATAAAGATTCGCTTGTGGGCATCGAATTCCTGACCAAAGACCGCCTGGCTTTGCCTGAGCATGCGCATATTGCTATGTATCTGCCGCCGCTGGCTACTTACTTCGATGACGAACTGGAGCGGCATATAGTGCAGTATGTCTACAATCAGGAGGTTGCTGCTCGTAAAAAGAAATTGGTTCAGGAAGAAAAATGAAATACCTCATCTGGCTTTTTGCCATAATAATCCTGGCCTTTGCCACCAGTATCGTTCAGGCCCAGAATTCCGGGCACGAATGGAGCGCGGGTTCAGATCCGGAATTGTATTTTGGCGATAGGACAGATGCATTCATCCGCTACTGTCATCAAGAATTATTTCCCCGATTTGAAAAGCGGCGTTATGGACTAACTCCGTTATTTGGACAAGCGAATAGCTTTGAACTATGGGCCGATTCCTTAAATCGCCGCTATCTGGTATCGGTCGATATCGCCGAGCGGAATTGGGAAATTACCCGACAAAAATCAATCCCTTTGCTTTATAAAAAATATGTGGATGAATATAATCTTGAAGCTTACGTAGAAATCTTTTATCGCGGGATGGTCAAACCGATAATGGTAAAAAAATATCAGATTGTTATTAACGGTAAAACCAGTTATCAGCTTTTAAAAAGTGAGCCGGATTTCTATAAGTTATATGTTCCTTTTAAACAACGCCAGGAGATTGAGAATCGGGCATTAAAAACCCTGGCGGCGCAGGTGTCTTCAGATCTTTATAAATTAATCAATTAAACAACGGGATGAAGATGTATCAGAAAGCGCAACTCGAAAAAATATCTCCGCCGTCAAAGGTACTGGTTGTAAGCGGCGATGGGATGCTCAGCGATTATTTGACCAAAATAATTAACCGCTATTTCGGCTGCGAAATCTATGTCGCCATGAACGCCGCTGAAGCGCTTAGTTACTTGTATGTAGGGGGATTTGATCTAGTCCTGCTCGATTTATCTACACAAGAATTATGCGGTCCCTTGATGGTGCGATCGATGCAAAACCTACCCCGTCCGGCATCGATTCTGGTAATCACGGATATTAATTGTGAAGAAGTGCTTGAAGAAATCATAAATTTAGGCATACGCCGAGTTGTACATAAACCAATCAAAATGGCTGAGCTTCTGGAAATGATTGCCGGAGTATTGATGGAAAGCCAGCACATCTACGCGTGAAAATTATAAATAAGGAGGCTTCTGTGCCCCGTAGAAAAAAAACGGTTCCGACGTGTCAACTCGAGACAGAATTAGCTTTATTGTATGATATAAGTTCTCTGGTACAATTATCTCCGCCAAATCGCGAGACTTTTGAAAATCTATTAAAGTTGATTGGCAAAGTGGTTGATTTTCGGGCAGCTTCATTATTCCTGATTTCCCCGGAAACCGGTCAGCTGGCCGAATCGGCGTCGGTAGGTCATACAGTCGACTTGATAGGATTCGTGCGCTTTGATATGGGAATGGGTTTATCGGCCTGGGTTGCCAAAGAAAAACGACCGATTCTTCTGAACAATCTCCGCAAAAGCGTCAGTGGCGCCCAAACCCGTTCGTTTATGTCCGCTCCAATGATATTTAAAGAAGAGCTTATCGGCGTGATCAATTTATCGCACGACCAGCCGGAATCGTTCACGAACCGCGATCTTCAGATAATCGGAATAATCGCCTCGCAGGCGGCGCTGGCAATCGAACGGATGATTTACGAATACCAGCTCAAGAAAATTAACGCCGAACTGCGGGATACGAATATAAAACTGAAAGAAGCCCAGGCAAAACTGGTCGAATTCGAAAGAAAACAATTGGCTTCGGATATGGCCGCTACTATCAATCATGAGATCAATAATCCATTAGCCATCATTTCAGGCAACGCGCAATTTCTGTTGATGACTATGAAAAATTCCAATCCGTCAATTATAAAACGATTACAGGCTATTGACAAAGAGGCCTCTAATATTGCCCAAATTACCGAGAAATTCCGTCAGATGGACAAAGTCGTGGTTGAAGATTATATCCGCGGCGATAGCAGGAAAATTATTAATCTTAGAAAATCCGTGACGGCAGGAAAAGAATGCTGACGGCTTTTAAAAACGGTTATTTTACTGGCATCCATACTATGCCGATGTCGCTTAAAGCGAATCTTAAAGGGTACATTGTCCTAAATCGACATGGGCAATTCTGCTATGCTTCCAAAACTGTCCCGATAATTTCCAATAATCCGGAAGACTTGGCTCATCAATTATCGGCCTTAAGATTTCATCTGGACCATCCAGAAGCGCCCGGAGCCTTTTATAAGAATAAGCAAAATCAAGTCGATGACCGAGAGACCTATACCGTGTACATCGGACCGGGGCCGGGTTCCGACGAAGTACTGGTCGTATTTTTCGAAAGCGGCTTAAATATCGACGGCGATAAAATATTGAATTCCGAAATGTTCATTCTCTCGTTGATAACTCAAGCGCTTAGGGCGATTAATCAGGCAGATAATCTGGCCGATATTTTGCGAATAATCCTAATAGGGGTTACCGCCGGTTCGGGATTGGGATTCAATCGGGCTTTTGTCTTTTTGACAGGGAGAATCGATGAGACGCTCTGTTTGGTCGGCACTCATGCCATTGGACCGTCATCACCTGAAGAGGCCGGGGCCATATGGCAAAAACTCTCAAGCGGCGAAATGACGCTCGATTCGATGTTTGATGATGTCCTGCAGCATACAAATCGTGAGAACCAGTCTGTGGAAGGGCTACTGACTGGTCTTCGTATCCCCCTGAATAATAAAGACAATATATTTGCTCAAGCGGCCCTTGAAATGAAGTCAATGATAATTGACGATACTGTTCTCAACGTGCCCGCCTATGATGAATTCCGTTATAGACTTGGAACTGGACCGTTTGCGGTTGTCCCGTTGGTTGGAAAAGAGTCGCTCCAGGGAGTGCTGATAGCCGATAATCTAATCACTCACAAGCCGATAACCGAAAGTGACCTTCAGCTTATGGAGATTTTCGCGCGGTACGCCAGCGATTCAGTGGAAAAATTCCGCCTGTATGAAAACCTCGAAAAGAAAATCGAAGACCTCAAACGAGCTAATGAGATGATCATTTTAAGCCGGGAGAACCTGATAAAAGCCGAGAGGCTATCAGTATTGGCCGAGATGGCCGGTCATGTTGCCCATGAAGTTCGTAATCCGTTGACGGTCATCGGCGGATTCGCTAAATCGATGCTTCGCAAAATGCCAAGTGATCATGATAATTTCGAGTATCTTAACATAATAGTCGAACAGGTTTCTCGTATCGAGCAGGCGCTGGGGAAATTTACCAGTTTACTAAATTATCAAAAGAAGAATGATTGTATATGCAACCTGCATGAAATCGTAAAATCCACGCTTGACCTGAAAGCGACGGATTTGGTCAACTGCCGGTTTGAAATAAATTCGAGTGAACCAATAAAAATAAAAGCCGATCCCGATTTACTTCGCCAGGCATTGATTTTAATTATAAACAAAGCTTGCGCCATAATTGATAATCGACAGAAAATGATGCTGACGCTCGCCCGTATCGGGCATAAAGGCGTGGTATATTTCGAACCCGATAAGGATAAAAAAATCTACGCCGAAACCTTATTTCGTAATTTTCACCTTGGCGGCAATCATGAATTAAGGCGCGAATTGGCAATCGCCTTGGAAATACTTAAATATTACGGCGGAAACATCGGCCTTCAGGCCGACAGCGCCGATGACATGAAATTTTATGTTGAAATGCCCATTTTCGAGGAGGGTAAATGAAAAGGATTATGATCGTCGATGATGAACCGTCAATTCGAAGATTATATCAGAAGGAATTTAGCGAAGACGGTTACGAGGTGATCTTAGCGTCATCCGGGCAAGATGCGCTCAATCGAGCCGATAATGAAAAATCCCTCGATTTGGTTATCTTGGATATTAAGATGGAAGGCAAGGATGGACTTGAAGTGCTGGATGAACTTCGAGGTAAATACAAGGGGCTTCCGGGAATTTTAAATTCTGCTAATACTACGTATAAA
>CAZTNJ010000092.1:0-11925 GCA_964614835.1 uncultured Ignavibacteria bacterium
TGTTTGAAGGTTTATTTTCCATATTACTTACCTTTGGTATATGATAGCAAACGTTGTTCGCCTTCGAGTTTGCGTTTATCGGTCAAATCCTGGCTGACCTCGATGGTACCGAGATAGTTGCCATCTTTATCACGAAGCGCAAAATATTCGATATGAATGAATCGCCCGCCCATATTAATCCAGAAAGGAGCCTGGCTTTCGGCGCCTGAACGGAAATCATCCAGGATTTTCTGTACGACACCTACGCTTGACGGCGGATGGCACATCTGAACCTTGCGGCCGATAATGGCGCGATTCCGCTCGAAAATCCGCTCGCGTCCCTGGGTGAAATACCGTACTGTGTCATCGGCATCGACAAAGGTCAAGTCGAATGGAATCGAATTCAACATGGCTGTCAGTTCGGCGATATTAAGGCTACCGCTTGGCAATTGAATCCGACCGCGCTGTTCAGGGGCATTCGCCGCAACGAAAATCACGTCCGGCTTCCACTCATCTGTAGGATCGTACAAACAAAAACCGATTTCGACACTCTGGGTATAAACATGATACCACTCCTCGGCGGTCAAAGAATCCATGCACATCGGGAATAAAATCTCTTCTTCTTTATAAATCATTTCCTCGATTGAGTTGACCGCCGGCAGGAGCACAAGGTCGATTACGGCCACGAGTTGTTCTTTGTCAACGCCCGTAATTTCCTTTAGACTAATGGCAGCCGATTTCATTAGCTCTCGGGTCTCGTCATGTTTGCCCCACATCACTTTAGGTGGGCCGGTGATTCCGTGCTTCTCCATGAACGGAAACAACAGATTCTCTTTACGGCGATAATGCTTTTCGACATCCGCCAGCGAGTTAAAATGCAACTTGACCTGATTGATAACTGATTCGTCGATTGATTTGGAGGCTTGCGATCTGATATAGTCGAAAAGTTTCTTTGCCGATGCTATTTCCCACTGCAGGGCTTTATTTTCCTGCTGGAATGTGTAAATCGGATGGCCGGGGGGCGCTTCCCTGGCGGTGTTTTTACTGATATTTCCTCTTAATGCCGCAGAATGAATATCGCACATTTTCAAAACATCGTCGACAGATAATCCTTCATTCATCAATTCCTGTTCAACCTCGACCACCATGTCATAGGGAACCTCGCCAAGCAACCTGCTGAGTTGGGCTTTGACCGCTTCGGGGGCTTCGCCTTTGTGAAGCTGCAGGATCATATGTTTTAAAAGTTCTTTTCTTTTGTGAGAATTATCGATTAGTTCGCTCATTTTTTTCTCCTTAAATCAATCGGACTGATTACGCATAGTTTATTATCCTCAATAACTCGATTTTAAACTATCGGGTGCCATTATACTGTAGTCCAGGCCGATTTTCAAATTGAAAAGCTGGGCGGCTCTCGATTTCATCCGGGAGCCCCACTCCTCAGAGGATTGTTGAATACCCCATAGAGCCGATGCTTTGCAGGATGATATAAAAATCCATTTATTGCTAACCCATAGAGGCTCAGCATGCTGCGCCTCTACGAGAAAAGTGAGGAGTTTTATTTTCCCATATTAGCATTTTTTTCAACAGGCCCGCAGGTAGGTATCCAGTATAGGGTATTGTCCGAGCTTACAGTGGTCCAAACATACAACGATACGATTCAGGCGGCATGAATACCGCACCATAATAAGCAAAAGGCGATCCGTCTTTGGCAGACCGCCTTTTATATATCTTAAAACCCCGCGTGGGATACGCTTTTTTAATTTTACCTGTTATCGTAGCGTTTAAGCATATCGGCGGCTTGGTTAGCCTCCTCGGTACCGGGATAGTTTTTAGCGACATCCTGGAAATGCTGCTTGGCTTTAGTTTTGTTTTTTAGATTATACAGGCACATGCCAAGTTTTAATTTAGTAGCCGGGATATTTTCCGACTGTGGGTATTCTTTGAGAAGTCGTTCGTAGGATTCTTGAGCTTTTTCGTATTCTTTTTGAGTGTAGTAACATTCCCCAATCCAGTAGAGCGCGTTATCGGCCAGCGATGTTTTTGGGTAACTTTTCAAGTATTCTCTCATCCCTTTGATTGCCATGTCATAGTTGCCCTTGATAACATCATAATAAGCAGCGCGATATATCGATTCGGGATTGAGCTCATCGGGCTTTTTGCTGCCGCCAGTGGTATCATCAGGATTGACCGGTTTATTGCTTTCGAATTTCGAGGTTGCCTGGTTAATCTGGGCTCCGGCATCTTTTAATTGCCCCTCAATCAGTGACATACGGTTTTGCAGTTCTTCCATGGTGGTATAAAATTCGGCATTGAATTTGCGGATGGCCACATTTTGATCGGCTATTAGCGAATCCATACGGGCCAGGGTAGTTTTTATCTGCCGATGTTCCTGGCGGATTTCATAGAGGTCCATCTGGGCCTCCGACATCTGGCGATGAGTGGCGCAGCCCGTAAATAAAAGTGGGCCGGCCAGCAATCCGATTGCGATCCAAATTCGTTTCATATTTAAATTATACTCCTTCAAACAGCGGTAGTTCCGCCCGAAATCAAATCCATAGTTAGGCGCATTTCGCGAACGCCGTTCAAGGAGAAATGATTATGTTATAGGGGCGATGATGTCAAGGAAAAGTATAAAATAATAAAAGCAGAACTGCGGGAAACAATCCGGGCAATATGCCGACAGGTCCTTCGGAAATACCGTCCCTACGGAATATCAATATTTAGAAATGGAAAATGGTCGAAGCCAGTTGGCCCCAGGCGTAAAACGGGCCGGGCCAGATACCAATCAGCAATACCATAATCACACTAATCGCCAGGCCAAGTTTAATCATCCAGGGGAGCGCGATCTTATCGCCGGATACTGCCGGTCGGAACATCATGACCCGCACGACATTCATATAGTAGAACAACGATATCACCGAAGTCAGGATCGCGATTACCACCAGGGTGTAGAGGCCCTCTTTAACAGCCGCGCCGAATAGGAAATATTTCCCGATAAAACCGCCGGTTAAGGGAATTCCCACTAGAGAGAGCAGGTAGATAGTCATAATAATCGCCAGTGATGGTTTGCGTTTCCAGAGACCGGCATAGTCTTCGATATTGTCCGAACCTGTAACATTCGAGAAAGCAATCACCACGATAAAGGCGCCGATATTGGCGAACAGGTAGGCTAGCAAGAATATCATCATCGAAGTTACGGACAAATCAATGCCTGCCGAAAGAGCCACCAGAACATAGCCGACCTGGGCAATCGATGAATACGCCAGCATACGTTTGATATTTTTCTGAAGCAGGGCCACAACATTTCCAATCACCATCGCCAGAATTGCGACGATTTCTATTATCACAACCCACTCGGATTTAGCAATCAGCAGCGAGTTGAAGAATATCCTGACAAATGCCACCAGACCCGCGGCCTTTGATGCCACCGACAGGAAAGCGGTTACCGGTGTGGGAGCGCCCTCGTAAACATCGGGAGCCCACATATGGAATGGAGCGGCCGCAAGTTTGAACCCGAATCCGGCCATAAACATCACGATAGCGAATACGGTGGCGATAGTAGTGCCCTCGTTAAGGAACAACCGATAGCCGATTTCATCGAGCACGGTAGAACCGGTTAGGCCATAGAGAAGAGATAAACCGTATAGTAAAATCCCGGATGAAGCCGCGCCGAGAATCAGATATTTCAGGCCGGCCTCGGTGGATTTAAGATCTTTTTTAAGGAATGCCGCCAGGATATAAAGTGAAATTGTCGAAAGTTCTAAAGCGACATATAGAGATATCAACTCGCCGGCGGAGGCTAAGAACATCATGCCGGTAGTGCAGAGCATAATCAGGCTGTAGAATTCGCCGGTGTGTTTCATGTGTTTGGCGGCAAAATCGACCGAGCCGATAACTGTGACGATAGCAGCCAGCAGGAATATCAGCTTGAATCCACGAGCATAAGCATCGGAGATAAACGATTTGCCGAACAGGGCGCCATCGGGAATAAACCACAAAATCACAAACGCGGCGATAAGCCCGATTAACGCAAACAAACCGATTGCCCGGGGATTTTCGGTTTTGGCGCTGGCATTGTAAAGCAACAGTACAAGCGCCCAGACAAAAAGAACCACCTCTGGTATTATTAAACTGTAATCCATAATCTCATCCTACCTTACAAGATCATTCCATTCGTCTTCAGGCAACCGCCTTCTGTTTAAGAATATCTTTATATATATCAGATTGCTGGGCAACCAGCACTTTGGTCGCGAATGTTTTTTGGGAATACTCGATAGCCTGCCGAGTCAGTTTTTGACGCAGAGCCGGATCGTTGAGTGCTTTTTTAATCGCGGCGGCGAGCCCATCGACATCCTTTTCGGGCAGGAGGATTCCGGTCATGTCATTTATCACGACCTCCCCTATTCCACCGTTGTCGAACGCGATTACCGGCACACTATAGGACATCGCCTCTAGCGATACCAGACCCAGCCCTTCCTTTTCGCCCTGCGTGTCTGTTATCGATGGCAGCACGAACAGGTCGGCCTTTTTGTATTCATCGTTGACTTCCTCTTCGGAGATGCCGGAGCGGATTTCGCAATCGAGACCTTCGGCCTGTTTTTGCAGGCGTTCTTTTTCGGGGCCGAATCCCACGATGACAAGTTTGATATCCATACCTTCAGCCACCAGCTTTTTAACAGCTTCAATCAAATAGGTATGTCCTTTACGCGGCACCAACCGCCCGACACTTAAAATACGCGACTGCATGGATAAACCACTTTGATATTGGTACAAACCGGTTCGATATATTCTTTAACGCCGTTGGAAATGGCGATGACAACTTTAGCTCTATTAAAAATAATTCGCGCCAGTTTTCGCAACATTGCGTTGGTTTTAATCAAAAACGAATCGCTATAGACCGTTACAATATGGGGAATGCCGGTGAGCCGCGAAAGCAAATCGCCGATAAAGCCAGCGGGTACGAACCAGTGACTATGGATAATATCGACTTTGCGGCGGCGGGCCACGAAATATCCTTTGATAAAAAAGCTCGCCAAAAAACAAATCGCCAAAAATTGGTAATGAATTCGGAGCCCCCTGACTTTTGCGAATAAATTTCCCGAATAAGAAAGCTTTTCCCATCCTCCTAATGAATATTTGAAGTATTCGAATTGGACGCCATTGCGTTCTTTTACTGCCTGCGGATGGCGCGGGCAAAGCACGATGATATTATACTCGGTGGTCAGATTTTCGGCCAGTGTCCCCAAAAACGGGGCGATAAAATCCTTGTCATAACGAGGATAAATGTGGGTGAGAAACAATATCGTCGGTTTGGCCATGATACTTTATCAAACTTACTTTCCGATAATATTTACTAAGTTTTCGACTGTAGCTCTTAGGAAATTATTAAGAGTATTGGGTAATATACCGACCAAAAGCGTCAGTATCGCCAGCGGCACAACCGTGAACACCTCCCGGCCGTTGATTTCGGTCAGCGATTCCCATTTGGTGTTGAACTGGCCCAAAAACATTTTCTGAATCATCCTTAAGATATAGCCCGCTGTCAGGATTACGCCAAGAATCGAGAGGATGACAATCCATTTGTAAATGAATGACGAATTATACGATCCTACAAAAACCATGAATTCGGAAACGAATCCCGACATGCCGGGCAATCCCAGCGAGGCCATCCCAAACAAAGTAAAGATTCCAGTATATAGTGGCAGCTTGGCGCCAAGTCCGCCGAAAGCCGCGATTTCGCGGGTATGGGCTCTGTCGTAAATTACGCCGACCAACAAAAACAGGGCGCCCGTGATTACACCATGTGAGAACATCTGGAATAAGCATCCGGATATTCCCAGCGGCGTGAGAGCCGCCATCCCCAGCATGCAGTATCCCATATGTGAGACCGATGAGTAAGCCACTAGTTTTTTCAAATCCTTTTGCGCCATCGATACCAACGCCCCGTAGATAATGCCAATCATGCCAAGGATAGCTATCGGTATCGCATAGTACTTGGCGGCCTGTGGGAACATCGGGAAACTAATTCTCAACAAACCGTATGTCCCCATTTTCAATAGGATTCCGGCCAGGATTACGGATACGGCTGTGGGGGCTTCCACGTGGGCATCAGGTAACCAGGTATGGAACGGGAACACCGGCACTTTGATCGCGAATCCGATAAAGAAGGCCGCGAACACCCAGAGCTGGAACGTGTAGGCGTACATCGAGTTTTTGGCGATTAACTCCATCATATCAAGCGTACCGGTCGTGAAATACAGGGCTAAGATACCGACCAGCATGAACACCGATCCGAATAATGTGTAGAGGAAGAACTTGATAGCGGCGTATTCCCTTCTGGGGCCGCCCCAGACACCGATTAAGAAGTACATCGGCACCAGCATGATTTCCCAGAAGACGTAGAACAAGAAGAAATCGAGAGCGCAGAACACGCCCATCATGCCGACCTCGAGCAAAAGGAACCAGGCGAAATATTCTTTAACGCGTTCTTTTATTCCGAACGAAGCGATTATCGAAATAAACGAAAGCAAAGCGGTCAAAAACAACATCGGGACAGATAAGCCATCCGCGCCCATGAAATAGCTGATATTCACCTGCGGGAACCATTCATAACGTTCGATAAACTGGATAGTCGAGGTTGACCAATCATACCCCGCCAACAGGAAAAATGAGGCAACCAGAGGAACAAAGGAGAAGAACGCGGAAGTCCAGCGGATCGCGCCGACATTTTCCCGTTTCAATAGCATTACCGCTATCACTCCCAATAGCGGGACAAAAGTCAAGAATGTCAGTATGGGAAAGTTCACTTAGTCCTCCTCTATCCAATGAATTTCATGAAGATCAGGATCACTGCTCCAATGAAAATTACCAGTGCATATGTTTGAAGCTGGCCGGTTTGAGTGCGTCTAATCGCCTTGCCCAGCGCCAGCGAAATATATCCTGCGCCATTTACGGCTCCATCGACAACAATGGTATCGAACCGCTCTTTGGCCCACGACCACCAGAGGGTCAGTTTAGCTGTGCCATTGACTATACCGTCGATAACAACCTGATCGAATTTGAACAAAAATTCGGCGAATTTATATGTCGGGTTGACAATAGTAGCCATATAGAATTCATCAAAGTAATACTTATTATACAGAAGCGTATAGATCGGTTTGAAACGCGCCCCCATAGCTTCCGCCGAAATGGATTTCTTGAAATACATCAGATAGGCCAACAAGATACCTGAACCGGCGACAACCAACGATCCCAGCATCAGGATAATGTTTGGTGGGATATGATGGGCCTCTTCGCCGAATTTCACGAATGTTCCGTAACCGTTATGTAACCACGGGATCCCCCACCATCCGGCGAATATCGAAAGCACCGCCAGAATCATCAGCGGCACGGTCATGTTTTTGGGTGATTCGTGGGCGTGGTCGTAAGCGTGTTTATCGCGCGGCTGGCCGGAGAATGTCAGGAAATACAGGCGGAACATATAGAACGCGGTCATGAACGCCGCCAGAACCCCAACGGCCAGAAAAACGTAATGTCCCTCGGCGTACGCCACCGCGAATATTTCATCTTTCGACCAGAAACCGGAAAGCGGAAATATTCCGGCGATAGACAGTGAGGCGATAAAGAATGTCATTGATGTAATCTTCATCTTGTTGCTTAGGCCGCCCATCTCCTGAATATTGTTGGTGTGGACAGCGTGAATCACCGAACCGGCGCCGAGGAATAACAAAGCTTTAAAGAAAGCATGCGTATATAAGTGAAAAGTCCCTGCGGTGTAGCCGCCCAGACCAAGAATCATCATCATATAACCAAGCTGCGATACGGTCGAATAAGCCAGCACCCGCTTAATATCATTTTGCACCAAGCCGATTGAGGCGGCCATCAGAGCGGTAATCGCACCAATGGAAGCGACCAACATCCCCATGGTATGCGACACGAGGATTACTCCGGTTAAGCGGGCTGTCAAATACACACCGGCGGCGACCATGGTAGCGGCGTGAATCAAGGCGGATACAGGCGTCGGGCCTTCCATAGCGTCGGGAAGCCAGACATGGAACGGGAACTGTGCCGATTTACCGCAAGCCCCCATGAACATCAGCATCCCGGCTATCGCAACCATCGTGGTAGGCGCCTCCCCCGAGGCGATAAGCTTGTTAACTTCGGGAATACTGGCGGTGCCCAGCGAGAATATCAACAGCACCAGGCCAAGCAGGAATCCCATGTCTGCGAATTTAGTGGTAACAAAGGCTTTCTTGCCGGCATCGGCGGCAATCTTCTTCTCGAACCAGAATCCAATCAGCAAGTATGATGTCAGCCCCACCAGCTCCCAGAATACCAGTATCAGGATATACGAACCGGCCAGTACCAGGCCAAGCATCGAGAAAGTAAACAGCGATAAGTACGAGTAAAAACGGGAGAATCTCGGGTCGCCGTGCATGTAGCCCAATGAATAGATATGCACCAGCGATGAGACAATCGTAACGACAATCAACATCACCGCGGTCAGCGGATCGACAAATATTCCTATCGGGATTTTAAAATTTGACCAGGTAAGCCAATTGAAAGACATCTGGAACGGTTCGGGATTTCCTAAGACTTCGAAGAGGACCCCAAACGATAACAGGCACGACAGGACGACCATCGTTATGGCGAAATAACTGGATAGCTTTTCGTTTTTAGACATGAAGAAAACAATCATGACAAATGACAGGAGCGGGAAAAGAGGTATCAGCCAGCTTAAATTAACCATCGTAATCCTACCATTTCATGAAATTAATCTTGTCGACCTCGATGCCCTTGAAATTGCGATATAAGAGCATCACGATAGCCAGCCCGACCGCGGCTTCGGCGGCGGCGACAGTGATAATGAAAATCGCGAAAATCTGCCCGGCCATGGCTTCGGGAGCCACATATTTGGCGAAGGCTACAAAATTTATGGCGGCCGCGTTGAACAGCAGTTCGATAGACATCAGGATGCCAATCGCGTTACGGCGGGTCAACAGGCCGAAAATCCCACAGGCGAATAAAATCGCGCCGAGAATTAAAAAGTGCATCAAAGTTGGTTCGGTCATTTTGATGCTCCCTGTGATTCACGTTTGGCGATGATAATCGCGCCGATTAACGCCACTAGTAATACGATTGAAACCACCTCAAAAGGTATAACGTATTCGGACATCAACAACCGTCCTATTTCGAAAATGCGGTCTTGGGGAAGTTGTCCGCCGCCGACCGGCCAGGCGGTTTTAACAAGCGTAAGAAGCGATAATACGAAAAATATTAATGTAATCAGAGAGGCCGGGATCACTTGCTCGTTCACCTGGCGAAGGCTACGGCTGAACAACTGATGGGTAAGCATTATCGCGAAAATCATCAAGATTGTAATCGCACCAACATATATGAGCACCTGAACTGCCGCCAGAAATTCGGCGTTAAGCAACACATATATCCCGGCAACCGAGAAAAATGTCAGCACCAGAAATAAGGCTGAATGGAAAATATTTTTCACGGTTATGACCATAATTGCCGAACCTGCGGCGATAATCGCCAGAACATAAAATATCAGTAGATTCATCAAGCCTCCTCCCCTTTGGGCGGCTCAGATGGCGGCGCGGCGGCCGGTTTTGTTTCGGCGGAACCCGGGGTTGCCGCGGTCTTTTTGGCGACCGGTTTACGTTTCTTTTCGTATTTGACATCCCGGCCGAGTTCTTGAAGCTTTTCCTTTTGGAAAATCAAGCTATCTTTATCAAAGGTAGCGAATTCGTATTTGCCGGTCAGCTTGATAGCATCGAAATTACAGGCTTCCTCGCACAAACCGCAGAAGCAGCAAATCGTGTTGTTGACTTCAAAGGTTTTCGGGTAACGCTTGTTGGTGGTTTCATTTTTAGCCTGGGTAATCGTAATCGCGGCCACGGGACAGGCTTTCTGGCAGAGCAGACAGGCAGTGCAATTCAGCTCGCCGGTTTCCGGATCGGAAAGCAATACCACGATACCGCGGGAACGTTCAGGCATCGGCCATTTTTCCTTGGGATACTGCAGGGTCACTGCTCTTTCAGGCAAATATTTGGCGGTCGTTTTTAATCCCAGCAAGAGATTGTAGATACCGCTGAAGAAATCTTTAAAGTATCCCATATTAGAAAATCGTAATCCCGATTGCCGTTAAAATTATATTTATAAATGATAGGGGCAAGAGAACTTTCCAGGCGAATGCCAGCAGATGGTCGACCCGTAAACGAGGATAAGTCCACTTGAACCACATAATAACGAACACAATAAACAGCGATTTGCCCAGGAACCACACCCATGATGGGATAATCGCCAGAGCCGGGAACGGTGGATTCCAGCCGCCTAAAAATAACGTTGTAGTTACCGCGCCCACCGTAAACATGTTCAAAAACTCAGCCAGGAAAAACATGGCGAATTTCATACCGGAGTATTCAATATTGAAACCGGCTACCAGTTCCTGTTCGGCTTCGGGAAGGTCGAACGGGGTACGATTTAACTCAGCGGTGGATGCCACCAGGTAGATACAGAATCCCAGAAACTGCGGCCAAACGTACCATTTCCAAATATATGGCCCTTGAAGTTCAACGAATTTCCCCATTGAAAGCGTCCCGGCCATCATAACCACGCCGAGAATCGACAATGTCAGGGGCACTTCATAAGAAATTATTTGCGAAGCAGACCGCATACCGCCCAACAAGGCATATTTATTATTAGTAGCCCATCCCGCCATCAATAGCGACAACGTCGTGAAAGTCGTAATAGCCAGAATGTAGAGTATCCCGATATTGACATCGGCGGCGAGTAATCCTTTACCGAATGGAATCACGGCGTAAACAGCGAAACAAGCGGTGAACACAACTATCGGCGCCCAGTAATGCACTTTGCGGTCGGCATTAGCCACGACAATATCTTCTTTTTGCAGAAGTTTTAGGGCATCCGCGATAGTTTGAGCCCAACCATGCCAACCGGTCATCATTGGGCCAAGGCGGTCTTGAATGTGTCCGGAGACTTTGCGCTCCATCCAGATAAGGTAGAGAGCCATTAGCATCAAGAAAGCGAATATCGCGACCGCGATTATAAGTATTAAGGCTATATCGAGAACGATTTGCGAAAGGCCTATTGCATTGGAAATACTCGAAACAATATTAGTCACCCATTGGACGATGCCGGTAAGTTCAAACATCAGCGATCAACCTCCGGCAAGACAACATCCAGAGAACCGAATATCGCCACCAGATCGGCGATTTTCCAGCCGCGCGATAGATAGCGTAAAACCTGCAGGTTGCCATACGACGCGGTGCGGATTTTCACCCGGTATGGTTTGGTAGAGCCGTCGGATATTAGGTAGTAGCCCATTTCGCCGCGGGGGGCTTCAACGCGCGAGATAACCTCGCCAGCCGGCGGCTTAAACACGCCGGGGACTTTGGCTTTAATTTCCCCTTCCGGGAGCCCTTCAAGAGCCTGATCGATAATCTTGCATGATTCGCGCATTTCCTGTACTCGCACCATGTATCGATCCCAGACATCGCCTTTAGTGCCCAGGGGAATATTAAAATTAAATTTTTCGTAAGATGAATACGGCTCAACTTTACGCAGATCCCAATTATGGCCGGAACCTCTTAAGGTTGGGCCGGATGCGCCATAGTTGAGACCGATATCTATGGGCAATACGCCGACATCTTTGGTGCGGGTTAAGAAAATCGGATTGTATGTAAATAGCGCTTCGTATTCATCGACTTTCTTAAGAAACACTTTCGTGAAATTTTTACAGCTCTGGTAGAATTCTGGCGGAAGGTCTCTTGAGACGCCGCCGAATCTCATATAATTGTATGTCAATCGTTGACCGCAGGTCATTTCGAACAGGTCCAATATCCATTCCCGTTCGCGAAATGTATAGAGGAACGGCGTGAATGCGCCTAAATCCAAAGACATAACGCCGAGGTA
>CAZTNJ010000093.1:0-11263 GCA_964614835.1 uncultured Ignavibacteria bacterium
GGCGCCAGTATCGCCTACTATTAGGGCAAAAGTCGTATTGTTATTTATCGCACGCGGCGCCGTTACGCTTTCGTGTGAATTTGGAGTCAGGTCAACCAGGAATGGCGCGCGTGAATCGACAATCAATTGGACCGATATCGGCACATCGAAAGGACTGATAGGATATGTTCGGGCCGAGAACGATGCCAGGTAACGGCCGTCATCGACAACGTCGCCCGAATCGGGCTGTCGATTGTTAATTCCCTGCCATGATATCGAATGTTCGCCCACTGCGAGAGAATCTATATTCGTTTGATATACAAGCGCGCCGAGATCATCGGTTACGCGCAAACTGAAATAGCTTATTTGACTAATCTGAAAACTTACAAGGAACGAATCTCTATTAGGATTGAAAACGGTGGAATTGTGATAATTAACCGTTGCCGTGTCGATAATATTCGGCGGATTTGGGATTAAGAAATAATGATAGCGAACGGTATCGCTGAAATTGCCGACACGGTCGGTGGCATAAAACGCAAAGCGCACTATCCCTTGATAATAAATATTTTGCGAGTAATTCCATGTCAGAGATGTATCGCCTGCTCCGGTTATCCGTTGCGGCTCCCCGGCTATTGTTCCAACAGTAATAATCGTCCACACGCTGGCATCGCGATCTTTGGAACCGCTAAACTCAAAAAGAGTATTGCTGGTTAATGAATCCTGCCCGGGGGTAACCATTGGGTGGTTTGGTCGGGTTCCGTCAATTCTTACTGTACGCTGATAAGTCGTACTATCCCTGGAATCGAGCGCTCGTATCGATACCGTAATATTGCTTCCTGACCCGGAATTCTGGGTAAAATGGAAGTATTTACGGATATAAACGGCAGATGAATCACTGGTAGAATCAATCTGAACCGCCGACCAGGAGGTTCCATTTCCGGAGTATCTGATTGATGTTATCGCCCCGCCCGAATCGCTTGCCACGCCAACAAAATGCATAACCGAATCTGGTTTGACGGTGTCGGGGATATCGCCAAGCAATTGAATAGTTGGCGCACGATGACGCGGTGTGATTGGACCTCGAATAGATATGGCCGATAGATTTCCGGCCGCGTCTTCGGAACGAACCCCATACCAGCGCGACTGATATTCAGTGAGCCCGTTCGTATAAACGGTTTGTATTTGACCCGGCGGCAATGGCGTAGGGGGTAATACCGGTAAACTGTCCGCCGCGTTCCACCAGGTTTGAGGGTTACCTGGAGTGGCAGTTGAATAACGCAGGTGATACTTTGTCACGACGCCGCCGAAGATGCTGTCTTCATGGGGGGCGCTCCAAGATAGCCTTACCGTGCCCATTGGCTGGCCACTGCTGTCGGCCGTATAGGCGCTAAGCGTCTCCGGTCGGAGATTATCTTGCACGATTAAATACAACGTCGCGGTTAAACTATCACCCGATAAATCCAGAGCCGAGAAATCAATCCCGTAGAAGCCCCATTTCGAATAACCGGGCGCGATATTCAAGGAGGCCCTCAAGTATACATGGTTTGGAGGATCGATGTAACGCGTGACGGTGATGGAAGTAAATCCGGTCGTGTCTCTTATTGAAACAATCGGCGTAAAACTCGTATTGGCTGTGTCAGCGAATTCAATCGTAGCCGTTGTATCATTCCCCTCGCTGATGGCAATCGAATCATTTGGAGAAAACTGAATCTCGATAGTCGAGGCGCTGACCGTTAAAGCCGCAAATAAAATCAATCCCGCGATTATTAAAAATATCGGTAACTTAGCCAGAGCCATTTTGCCTCCGTTTATTTATTAAGTATTAATTTTCCATAATATATCTTATTCGATATATCCGGCTTGGATAAATCATTCGAGGGTTTTCCGAAAGTCGTATATGCGATCAAATATGTCCCATCGCCCAGATCAAGTACGTTAGGCGAATCGTTCAAGATAGTCTCGGTCGCCAATGTCGATATTACCCCAGTGGATAATTGAATATACATCAGGGGATCTTTTTGTTGTTTATCATCCTTAACAAACAGGATAATATCGTTGCCAATCCACTGCGGCCCGAGATAGGGCGGACTAAGTTTATCCTCGACATTATCGGGACGGACGGATTTGGCGATTAATGTCGGCGATTTTTGCGATTGCGGAGTTATCACATAAAGGTCGAATGTCTTATTATTAGGTGTATCAGCCGCGCCGTAATTAGAATAAAAGGCGATTTTACTGCCGTCGGGCGACCACGATGGCGCCAACTCTTCCGATTTCACATAAGCAACCAGCGGCCGGATGGATTCATCCGGATAAGAAACATCTTCGATAATATAAAGGTCGGAATTCCCTTCAAACGCTCTTACAAACACCAGCGATTTGTTATCAACAGGACTGAATCGACCGCAAAAATCAGTGATTTTTTCCTGGGGTTTGCGATGAGTCATCTGTTTAATCTGCTGGGTTTCGGTAATCGCGAATAAACTGCCGCTTTGATTATCGGTAAACACGACCGGTGGTTGGCCCTTGGCCGGAGGATAACCTAATTCCGGCAACAGCACATCGTTGATTGGATTTTTCTTGTTTTGGTCGGATAAACGAATAAATTCTCCCGGCGTCGAAAAACCTAATTTATTACCGGATGCGTAGGCAAAAGCCTTGTAAAGACATCCATCATCCGTAAAACAAAACATTGCCGTGCCATTAAATAACCGGCCGGCCCATGATAACCTCGTTATCGCCAGCCGATCGGTTCTTTTATCTTCGAACAAATCCAGACCGCCCGCGGATTTATTTTTTGCCCGTCCACGGCATTCGTATATTTCTCCATTTGACGGCGCGATGATAAAGGTTCGAAGCGATTGATCATTAATCAATTCAAATGACAGCAATTTGCCATCCGGGCTCCATCGAGGCCGATAGTGGTTAATTCCTTTGCCGATATCGCCGGTGTTGAGTTGTTGCGGTTTCTCGATAAATGTCAGCAAATCACCGCCAAATGCCATGGCGAAATTGATCGCGACTAACGAAATCACCCAATAAAAAATACTCTTCATTCTTATCCTATCGCTGTAATAAAATAAATGCTGATGTTAGCACCAGTGATGAGACGATAAAATATTTACGACCGCTCAAAGCACGGTCTTTTTTCTGGATTGTCAGCGTTGGTTTGTCCCCTTGTTTGAAATAATACCGACCATCCAGAAGCTCCGGCCTGTCATCTCCGGATATGTTGTTTGAGATAACGGCCTCAAAATCGGGATCGTCGATTGATATCCGCACTTCGGCGACGCTATCCGGCACGCCGCAATATACGGAGTCCAGGTCGCGATATGAGAGGAGAAGCTCGCCGCGCTCTATGAAATTGAAATTGAATTCAAATCGATTATCGGCGATTTCCGCCGTATATGGAAGAGGAACGCCCGAAACCACGGGGAAATACCCGATACTGGCGATATACTCGTCTGGATTAATTTTCCTAAACCAGATATTTGATCTTTTAGAGCATAGTTCATTGATAGCTAAAAGCCTCTTGGCCCGACCGGATTCCAATTCTGTCGGCGCGATAAAACTTAATGATGGCCTGGCAACAAAATAGATCGGGCATTTCGCCTGCCCCGAGCATCGGATATTTAATGTCCCATATTCGGCTCTAAGCATCTCCAAAAAATCTCTGGCTTCGGCCGAAACCGAATCGACCTTTGGCAGGTATTGTTGAATTTTATCAACTTCGCCCAAAGCTTCATAGACTTTGCACAGCCGCAAATATATCGCCGAATTATCCGCGCCTTCTGCCAGCGCTTTCTGATAACAATTCAAGGCCGTTTCGTATTGGCCGGTACGGTAAAGCTCATCGCAGACAGGCGTACCCTTGGAAACAGGGCTTTTTTGGGCCATGCCTAACATTGGGAAACAGACAATAATCGTTGCGCAAATTATCCGACACAAAAATCGCATCATATATACCGCCTTAAAATGACAGGGCAGCCGCGGTTATCAAAATAGCTGCCGCCGCTCCCCCGATAATAAGAAATTTCGAATCATTTTTTCTGGGTGGCTGAAGCTGATCGAGTGGGATATCGATATTTGGAGGAATCGAATGGCCCCCTGCCGAGTGAGTATCTCTGCTTAAAATATCATTAGGTATCCAGAGGCCTTGAAGGGTTTGGAAATCGTATCGGAATGCCAGAGGAACGCCATTAACCTCGGCGGAGAACGGTGTAGTGTCATAAAGTTTGATCGGGAAGAACCGTATCTTGCCGTTTAGAAAAGTTCCATCGCTTTGCCAGCTAAGAATCCCTTGGCTCTGGGCTAAAATTTTGTTGATGATCTTAATCCTGGCTTCCTGCGCCGGATTAAGCCCGCCTTGGGAGGTAAAACTCAGGCTATAATAGCCCGGATCGACAGTCCGCGATCCATTACCATCAAATATTGCCAGATTAAGCATTCCGAAATTTTTCGAGATTTCATCAGACAGATTGTCAGCGGCGCCTATCAATGCGGCATCTGCGGTTTTATCAGCCCTGCGTCTAAAATCATCGAGGCCGATTAAAGCGTTTTCTATTTGTCCGGTTTCATAGTTAATCATCGCCAAATAAAGCAGGGATTTAGATCGGTATTCCGATTTATCCTGTAAATCGGCGAAAATAGTCCTGGCATCGGCGTATCTTTTTTCGTTGAAAGCCTGTTCGGCCATCTTGATACGGTTGTCGTTTTTTGTGGAGGCTAAAACTGCCCCCTCAAAAAATATAACTATACTAAGACATATAAGGATAAGCCTTTTCATTTTTCACCTCACGATAAAAAAGGTTGCCATAACGCCGGCGGCGGCAATGAATAGTGGCGCCTTTCGCTCATGTTTTCGTTGGACGCTTAGTTTATAAGCGGTACCTGTTTTTAATTTTAATGGTCCGGTCGTTTCCCAGAGATTATTGTCCTGGATCTGGCCGGAAATCGGGTCAATCGAACTAACGAGAACTTTTATGACATCGCCCTCGGGCGGAACCAAAGTGATATACTGCTCGGGTTTCGTTTGCGGTTTGGCTTCTATTTTCTTGGCGGTTTGCGTAAATTTCGGTTCAGTCGTTACTTTATTCCGATTTTTTACAATGGTCAAACGACTGTCAACGTTATTATAGGCGGCGTTTTTCTTGTACCCTGCCGAAAGATACAAATGCAACGACGAATCTGCGCCATCAGGATTATTGGTGGCCAGGAGCACGGATGAATACTGCAGAAGTAAATTTCCTCGCGCGGCACTGGCGGGAATCAACCGATAAGGTTCCATTTTCTCAAGAATTGTTATCGCCTCTGGATATCGTCCCCGACTTTCAAGCGATTTGGCTTCGGCCAGAATAACCTCAAGTGATTTATCATAATACCCAAGGGCGGTTTTTTGCGTTGCCGAACCCTTTTTTGTCCTGCCGAGAATATCTTCTAGTAAATCCGTGCATTGCGTATCAAAACCTTTATTCAGCCTTAATTCAAGCCCCATAAGGCGAAGCGAATTGCTGGTATCATATTCGGTTTTGGATATTAAATCACTATAGAGCGAATCTGCTTTTCCGTAATTTTCGCCGTCAATCAACCATCTCAAGGAATCCAGTGGGTTCATAGAAACAGCGGACGATATATCCTTGGTTGATTCGGCTTTCGTTATCGCTGGCGATTCGATTGGAGTTTGGGGCTCATTAACCCATTTGAAATTACCTTTTATCGCCGATTTTATATTGGCATCGGCCTTATACAACCATGGCGGAGGATAATTGGCCAGAACTTCGGCATCGTAGTTAAGCGCTTTACGATAAAGTTTCGCGGCGTTGGCGGAATCCTGTTCCAGGTAAAACGATAGAACTGAATTCCAATAGAGCGGCCAGGGGTTTTCCGGTTCGGCTAATGATGCCCGTTCAAATTCGCGTTTGGCCTTATAGATAAAATCAGCTTTTTGTTCACCGCTGGAGCTCAAAGCTTTTTCAATCAGCAGTTGGCCGTTTTTAATTTTTCCGTCGGCTGCCTCGCCGCACTGACTTCGAACCGGAATTACCCAAATCAGGGCAAGAACCACCATAGGGGCAATCGAATTTCGGCTTAACATTATTCTATCACCTTACCTCTTAAATGACAGGCCGCGTAATGTTCGCCTTCAATCTGCTCCAACGCAGGCTGGCTTAATCGACAGGCTTCCGGCTTTCCCGCAAGCTTGTAACGTTGACAGTAATTGATAAATACGCAAGCATCCCTATTTTCTACCGCGTGCTCGTCTTTTGTTTTATTATATGATGAAAGTTCCTTTTCAGTAAATATATTTTTTAAAAAACCATGATAGCGCACCAATTCAACTGTGTGGGGATGACATGTTTGCCATAATCTTTCGAATGGAAATTGCTCAACGACTGTCCCTCCAAAAAGCACAATCACCCTCTGAATAAACCCAGCCATCGCTTCCAGGTCATGGGTCGCGAATAAAATGGCGGTGCCCTTTTCCCGGTTCAGCCTCTCGAATAGGGAAATAGTTTCACATTTATTGATATAGTCTAAAGCGGTAACCGGCTCATCGGCCAAAAGCAGTTCCGGACTTAGAAGGTCGATCATAGCAATGCCAATTCGCCGACACTCCCCCCCCGAAAGCTCCTTGGGATATCTGTCAAGCAAGGAAAACGGCAGGCTAACTTTTCGCATCTGGTCGTTAATTTGCTTTGAAGAGACAGATTTTTGGCCACTTAACCTGGCGGCCTCTATAAGCATCTGACCAACTTTCATCCCCGGATTAAGGGTTGAATAATTGTTTTGGAAAAGAACCTGCAAATATCTTCTAAGCGGCCTGAATTCTTTAGAAGTCATATTTGTTATCTCGATATTTTTAAAATAAATCGTGCCATAATCAGGCTCAATCAATTTGGACAAACATCGAATTAAAGTCGATTTACCCGAGCCGCTCCGTCCTATTAAACCAACCTTTTCGCCCGGGCCAATTCCGATATCGATATCCCGAAGCGCCCGGTATCGTTCTTTGGAAAACAGCCCTTTTTTAGTAGATGAAATGAAATGTTTGGAAATGCCCCTGGCTTCCAATAGCATTTTATTATTGCTATTTGTCAAACTCCCAACACCTCACGAAATGGTCTTTCTCAATTGCAATTTTCGGCGGATAAGAATCCCGGCAGCGTTTTTTAAGGTCTGAAGACGCCTTACTATATAATAGGCAGTTCGGATAATAGGGGCAGCCTTCTATTTCTGAGGTAATTTGATGCCCAATCTTGCCGCTGGCCTCGATTTCTCCCTGCAATTGACTGGTATAGGGGTGGTTAGCCCGGCCCTTCTCAAGAATTACCGAAGTCGGTCCTTTTTCAACCGTTAAACCTTTATACATCACGTAACAGATATCCGTGAACTTAGCCACGGATTGCAGATTATGCGAGATAATGATAGCCGATCTTTTGTACTTGTCCAGAAGTTCTTTCATGAATACAAGCGTTTCAACCTGTAATTTTGTATCCAGGCCGGTAGTAGGTTCATCGGCAATAATTATCTCCGCCTGTGTACTTAAAGCCACGGCCATAACCGCCCGCTGCGCCTGACCGCCTGATAGTTGATGCGGGTATTGCTCCATTATCTGTTTGGTCTCCGAAAGGTCAAAACCGCAATCCACCAACCAATCGGTTATTCTCTGCCGACTACTGCTTTCCCCGGCCATCTTAAGCGATTCGGAGATCTGGCTTTTGATTTTTAAATAGGGATTCAAACTGGATTTTGCCCTTTGAAATATGATACTGATTTTCTTGCCCCTATAACTTTTCATTCTATTGGATAACCGGCGCTGCCATGAATGATACAGGATTCGGCTATGTTCCGCGGCCGCCTGCTTATTCTCTTGACCATTACGAAATGGAGCATCGAACCAGATATCCTCATCTTTCCCATCGAAATTAAAAATCAATCTCCCCCTAACAATACCCGGTAAAAAGGGGATAATACCCATAATTGAACCGATTGATAGCGTTTTTCCGCTGCCCGATTCGCCGACCAGACCGACCGCTTTTTGCGGGGGCAATTCTAATTCGGAATGACGCACCAGACGCTTTATCCCAGAAGGCGTATGTAAATCAATAGCCAGGTCCGCAAGATTTATCAAGCAATCGCTGGACATATCCCTAAACCTCTTCACCCAATTGCCGCGAGAGAATAGTGAACAGCATCACCGTAAATATAAGCGCGACCAACGGCGCCAAAAATTTTAAGGGGTTATTGGCGGCCAACGACACCTCAGCCTCCCGGGTAAATAATCCATAGGTTAGCGTGGAAAAACTGGTCAATCCCTGATTAATAATGTCCCCCCAGCTTTGCCAATCAGCCCCCATCGATCCATGGAGAATGAATGACAGAGTTGCTTCGCTCAATACGGCGTAACCGAACATATAAGCCATCTGTGAGAAAATCGATTTTCGTGAATTATACCAGATAATATGTTTCCAGACCACCGCGGACTTCGATAGACCAAGGGCAATTGCGGCGTCGTAATAATCCTCCTTGCGATATTGCGTTATTTTAAAGCGGAGGATCTCGGCCAACTTAGGAGCGCAGAGGATACCCAACATAGCCATTAAAGCAAAAGGCCTGTATGTTCCCATTATGATAAAAACCAGAAACAGGGCAAAGAAAATCGGCACCGAATTTAGGCCGTTGGTTATGGCTCCAGCGATATTAGCACCAATTCGACCTTCAAAGCCCATAAGTATCCCCAACGAAAGGCCGATTAATACGAAAAGCGCCGTTGCCAATAATCCGCTGACGAAACTGGTCTTGAAACCGGAAAGAACATTACCTAATACATCTCGACCCAAATCATCAAGACCAAAAGGATGAGTCAGGCTGGGCGCTTTCTGTTGGGCGGTTGGAAGTACCAGTCTTCCCTGGTTGCCGGACCGGGCTATCATTGGCCAGATAAATCCAATCAGCACCACCGATAAATAACAGGCAAGCAAGATTATACTGGTCTTTTTCATTTACCAATCGCGATTTTTAATATCATCCTAGTATCTTTGCCGGGGATCTATGATGATATGAATTATACTAAAAAGCGAACTCCAGGCGGTCAACAGTAGCGAAACCAGAAAGGTGATACCCAGAATCGCGTTTAAATCCCTGGCCTTGTAAAACATATCTAAAAACACATAGATACCCTTAATATTAAAATATAACTCGAGGACAATGATACCGGATATCAAAGCCGGTAAGCGCGCCCCGATATAAGATAACACCTTCCAGGATATCTCCGGCGCCAGATTTTTTATAAAGCTCCTGCCTTGCCCGCGAGTGGCAATAACATAATCGGATTTCAATACGCTGTTGATCTCATCAACCAGATTATCTTTAAAGTCGTTAAGATTATTGTCGCAGATAGCCAATACCAGCGCCGGCAGGATAACAGATGATAACGCCATCCCCCTTGAAATAACCGCCATGATAATCGCGCCTATAAGAATCGGCCAACTGGAAAAAAACCGGATTACTATAGAGATTATTTTAGTGGAACGATTATATGGATATCGCCAGACTAAATTTGTCCAGATAATACTTAAGGTCGTAATAAGAACGATCGCGATAAATGTGATCGCGCCAGTGCGGCCGATTGCATACCAGAGGTAAGAAATAACCTTTTCGCCGATTGATGTCCATTCGCCGGCTAAACCGAAATCAAACGATGTATATACCTTTGAAAGCCAATTAAAAATCGTTGGTCCCCGGTAAATTTCGACGATTTCGCCGCCGGCAATCTGAAACCCCTCCCATACCATAAATGTAACGACAGCCGGAACTATGATAACTTTGACAATAAGCTGAATTGTTTTTTTTGAAAGGCCGCTCATAAATAACCTTTAAATTTATCCTTCAAAATTCCTACGGGAAAAGGCAATAAATAAGCGTCCTTTCAATCGCCCGAGCGAATCAAGGCTGATATTTAAATTTCAAGCTTTCGGGAACGGCGCTTCCGGGTAACTTTTCACTCCGTCTTTTTCACCCATTTATCCACGGTGCTGAAAAAATAAAATGGCTCGACACTGGCGTTTTGAAGTTCGGCCCGGAGATAGGCATATTTCCGTAAATACCACAAAAACATCGCTGGCGGGTTTTCGTGGAGTATCTTATGAAGCGCCAGGCCCTCTATTCTTTGCTTTTGCGGCGCAGTCGCCAACAACAACTCTCTGAATGCTCTGTCTGCTTCAAGATTTGAATAGGCTCCGAAATTTTGTCCGCCGGGTCGGGTAATCGCCGATGTGGAAAAAAATGGCTCGATATTGAAATTGTCGTCAAGCGTGAACTGAAGGTAAATTATCTGAAAATCCCCCTTTTCAAGGGCGCGCGAATAAGATTCGGTCGAACGATATTCGATATTGGATAATATTCCGGTGCTTTTTAGGTATTCATTAATCGATTCCAGCGAATTCCGCAGATTGTCTTCCTCGCCGATAGCCGTGATATATGTCGTCAACGTAACCGCCCATTGTTTTCCGGTATCTCTGCGGTTAATTTTTTTACCGTCAAATGTCAGATATCCCGATTGCGTTAAAAGATTGCGACCCAACTCCGGATCATAACTCCACGATGGTACCGTTCTATTAAAGAACCAGCTTGATGGCGGATAGGGTCCGGTTAATACATTGGTTGAGTCGCCTGAATACTGGGTATCATAAATCTTGTTTCTATCGATCAGATACTGCATCCCCTGACGGACATTTATATTTTTTAATATCGGGTCGCGCATATTAAAAAGCAGCATTGCCACAGTATTGGTATTGACCGGCTTGGCGTCTATCTGGGGTTTGGTCATTAGTTCGGTATTGTATTCCATATCGGGAAGAACATCGACTATACCCCCTTGTAGAATATTGACTACCCAGATCGCCCTCGAATTCCAATAATTCATCTTGATATGGTCGATATAGGGCCGTCCGGGGGCAATAGTGTTGTAATTCTGATTTTTATAAAATTTATACGAACTGGAAGAGATCGAAATGTCTTTAAGCTGATACGGTCCTGCCCCCATCGGCTTTTCCGCATATATATCTAAATCTTTTCTGGTCGACAGCCTGGATTTCGGCATGATAAAGACATTGGCCAACAGTCGTTCCGGATGGAGGACTTTTCTTTTAAACTTAAAAAGAAGGCTGTTCGGGGCGTCTCCGGATGTAACGCTTAAAATTAATTCCAACGCCCTCCGATTGTCCTTTAGGTCGAGATAGGTGCGCGCCAAATTGAACGTGAAAATTACATCATCAACGGTTAC